>NZ_JBEZNL010000013.1:152509-178874 GCF_040653275.1 Streptomyces sp. NPDC048002
GCCCGGAACCCGATTCGGGTTCCGGGCCACCGGCCCGTTTTCACGATTCACGCGTTCAGGGAGTCTCCTCGCCGGTGAAGGAATAGGCGGCCCACGGCCCGGAAAGCTCGATCCTCATTCCCGGAATTCCTCCGTTCATTCCCTCTGACTGCTTCACGGTTTCCACAAATTCCTCGCAGTCGCCGCGCGGCACCAGATAGGCCGCGTCGAGCACGATCCGCTCGTGCGCGCCGGACGGGTCCGCGAGCAGCGGATCCCGCAGCCGGGAGGCCTCCGCGCGGGCGGACAGCGTCGTGTGCAGGCGCCCCGCGACGTCCTCGGCACCCGGGGCGCCGGGCCCCGCATGGGCCCTGACGACCCATTCGACCCGCCCCTCCAGCCGGTCCAGCGTGCGCCGGAAGTGCTCCTCGCGGGCCTCCATCATCGTGCGCAGGGCGCTGTCGTCCCGGAAGACGGTGGCGAGGGCCAGGGGCAGTGGAGTGGTGACGGCGGTCAGCGCGTCGACGACGCCCTGGTGGGCCCTGACCGTCTCGGAGCGCCACACGTCGTCGGCCAGGTGGGCACGGAGCGGTTCCTCGGCGAAGTCACGCTCCGGCACCACGCTGTACAGGGCGACCAGTCCATGGTGCGTCAGCTGGCGGGGCGGCTGTCCGGCGACCCCGGTGAGCTGCGCCTGGAGGGCCTGTTGAAAGGGCCGGCAGACGGCGTACACGTAGCGCGGTGCGGACATCGGGCCTCCTTGCGCGCCCGGCGGGCCGTCGGCGCGAACGGTTCCGTCGGTGCCGACGGTCCCGTCGTAGTCGGCGGAACGGTTCACGGCGCGATCGCCTCGCCCACCAGCAGCTGTCCGGCCGCCACGATCGACTCGGCGTCGATGCCGGCGGCGTGCAGCTGTTCGTCGGGCGCGGCCGAGCCGGGCATCGTACGGACGGCGAGCCGGACCAGGCGCGGTACCGGGCGCCCGTCGAGGAAGGCGTCCAGGACGGCGTCGCCGAGGCCGCCCTCCTGGTGGTGGTCCTCCACCGTGACCAGACAGCCGGTGTCCTCCGCGGCCCGGCGCAGGGTCGCGCGGTCCACGGGCTTGACGGAGTACAGGTCGATCACCCGGACCGCGATGCCCGCGCCCGCGAGCGCGTCGGCGGCGGCCAACGCCTCGTGCACGGTGACGCCCGCGGCGACGATCGTCAGCCGGTCCGAGGCGGAGGCCCGCAGCACCTTGCTGCCACCGACCGGGAACTCCTCGTCGGGGCCGTAGATCACCGGGGAGTCGCCGCGCGAGGTGCGCAGATAGCGGATGCCGTCCAGGCCCGCCATGGTGGCCACCAGCCGGGCGGTCTGGTTGGCGTCGCACGGGTACAGCACGGTCGAGCCGTGCACCGCCCGCATCATCGCCAGATCCTCCAGGCCCATCTGCGAGGGCCCGTCCTGGCCGATGGCCACGCCCGCGTGCGAGCCGACGAGGTTGATCCCGGCGCCGCCGACCGCGGCCATCCGCACGAAGTCGTGGGCGCGGGTGAGGAAGGCGGCGAAGGTGGCCGCGTACGGGGTCCAGCCGCGGGCGGCGAGCCCCGCCGCGACGCCGACCATCAGCTGCTCCGCGATGTAGCACTCGAAGTACCGCCCGGGGTGTTCCTTGGCGAACAGCTCCGCCCGGGTGGAGTCGCCGACCTCGCCGTCCAGGGCGACCACGTCCTCCCGCGCCGAACCCAGCGCGGCGAGGGCCCTGCCGTAGGCGTCCCGGGTGGCGGCCCGCTCGCCCAGGGCGAACCGGGGCAGTTCGAGGTCGCCGGTGGGCACGGAGTGCAGCATCCGGGCGGCGGGCGGTTCCTGTACCCGGACCCGCGCGTCGTGCCGGCCGCCGAGTTCGGTGATCGCCGACCCGGCGTCCTTCAGCGGCTTGCCGTGCAGGCCCTCACGGTCCTCGGCGGCCCGCACGCCCTTGCCCTTGAGGGTGCGGGCGAGGATCGCGGTGGGCTGTCCGGTCCTGGCCCCGGCCTCGGCGTAGGCGCGGTCGACGGCCTCGACATCGTGTCCGTCGATCTCCACGGTGTGCCAGCCGAAGGCCCGGAAGCGCCGGGCGTACGCGCCGAGGTCGTGCTCGTGGCGGGTCGGGCCGCGCTGCCCGAGCCGGTTGACGTCGACGACGACGGTGAGGTTGTCGAGCCGTTCGTACGCGGCGTGCTCGGCGGCCTCCCAGACGGAGCCCTCGGCCAGCTCGCCGTCCCCGCACAGCACCCACACCCGGTAGCCGGTGTGCTCCAGCCGCTTGCCCGACAGGGCCAGCCCGACGCCGACCGGCAGCCCCTGTCCGAGCGAGCCGGTGGCCGTCTCGACCCAGGGCAGCCGCCGCGGGGTGGGATGCCCTTCGAGGGCGCTGCCCAGCCGACGGAAGGTGAGCAGTTCGCCGTCCTCGACCGCGCCGGCCGCCTTGAACGCGGCGTACAGCAGGGGCGTGGCGTGTCCCTTGGACAGCACGAAGCGGTCGTTGCCGGGGTGGGCGGGGCGCTCGAAGTCGTAGCGGAGGTGGCGGGCCAGGAGGACGGCCACCAGGTCGGCGGCGGACAGGGACGAGGTCGCGTGCCCGGACTCAGCCGCGTCGCACGCCCGTACGCTGTCCACCCGCAACTGCTGTCCGAGGGCGACGAGTCCGTCGCGTTCGGCGGTCTTCATACGGCTCCTTCCTCCGGCGGACCGGGGCTGGGGTCGGGCGGGATGTCGGCCCGCTTGACCGGGCCGGGTGGCTCCGTGTGCCGGTCGCCGCGCGCGCGGTCCGGCTCGCCGCCGGGCCTGCGCCGCGCGGGCTCGCCGCCGGGCTGGGTGCGGACGGACTTGGTCATCGGGTCCTCCGTGTGCGGCTGAGCTGCGGGGCGGTTCTCGTACCTCGGAACCCTCCGCGTCCCCCGGGTCGGAGCGGCCAAACGTCGGAGCCCTCCCCGGCGACCGAAACGATCTCCCCGTCCGGCGCGCACCACTAGGCTCCCGGCATGGAGATTCTGGGAGCCACGTTGCGTGTCTGCGTCGATGATCTGGAGGCCGCCGTCCCGTTCTACGAGCGGCTGGCCGGCGGCCGCGCACAGCGGTTCGGGCGCGGCGGCGTCGAGGTCGCCGCGGTCGGCTGCTTCCTGCTGATGAGCGGGCCGGAGGCGGAGCTGGAGGTGCTGCGCAAGGTCGCCGCGACCATCGCCGTGCAGGACGTCGCCGAGACCCGGGACGTACTGGTGGAGCTGGGTGCCCGGGTGGTCGCGGGCCCGGTGGCCACCCCGGCGGGCCGCAGCCTGATCGCGATGCACCCGGACGGAGTGGTGTACGAGTACGTGGACCGTCAGTCCTGACCGTCGCCCGCGCGCATCTCGGCGGTGAGGGCCCAGCGCTCGTGGTCGCGCCAGGCGCCGTCGACGTGGAGCATGGCCGGGGAGAGTCCCTCCAGGCGGAATCCGCAGCCGCGGGCCAGGGCGATCGAGGCGGTGTTGGCGGGCTGGACGTTGATCTCCAGGCGGTGCAGCCCCAGCGGGCCGAACGCGTGGTCCACGACCAGGCCGAGCGCCTCCCGCATCAGCCCGCGTCCGGCGGCGTGCGCGAAGGCGCCGTAGCCGAGGGCCCCGGACTGGAAGGCACCCCGGACGATGTTGTTGATGTTGATGAAGCCGGCGATCGAGCCGCCGTCGGCCTTCTCGCACACCAGGAAGCCGGCCTTGGCCGGGTCCTCGATCAACAGCGACGCGTAGCCCGCGTAGGACGAGGGGTTGTCCGGCGGGAACAGCCAGGGCCGGTGCAGATCCTTGCTCTCCCGCGCCCGGGCGGTGAACTCGGCGCTGTCGTCGTGGGTGAAGTGACGTATCCCGACGAGCGGGCCCTCGGCGAGGTGGCGCGGTGCGATGTGCGGCATCCCGCCAGCCTACGGCCGCCTACCTGCGACGCCTCATGAAATAGGCCCCGCACAGGGCGCCGATGAGGGTGCAGCCCAGCAGGGCGGCCCACAGGGGGATGGTGACCACGGGGATCAGCAGGCGGATCTCGGTCTCGGCGGTGTTCTCGAAGATGAAGATCAGGGTGAGGACGGCCAGCACCAGCACGGCGATGCGCGCCGGAGTGAACGCCGGGTTCTTGCCGGACGTCTTCTCGCCGGCCCTGCCACCGCTCTCTGAGGTCTTCGGGCTCATGTCTCCAGAGTGCGCCCGAAGACCTCGTCACGCATGGTGAGGCCGTCCCGGGCGGTTCAGCGCAGCGCCGGTTCGTCCAGGGTCAGGGTGCCCGCGTCGGCGTCCAGCTCGGCCGTCACCCCGAAGGGGACGGTCAGCGCGTCCGGGCAGTGACCGAACCCGAACTCCTCCACCACCGGGACACCGAGTCCGCCGAGCCGGTCCAGGAGCAGCGGGCGCAGCCGCTCGTAGGGATCGCACTCCGCCCAGGAGCCCAGCAGCAGCCCGCTCACCCCGTCGAGCCAGCCCGCGCGCAGCAGCTGGGTGAGGTAACGGTCCACCCGGTACGTCTCCTCCCCCACGTCCTCCAGGCAGAGCAGTCCGCCGCGCGCGGACGGCCGGGCGTGCGGGGTGCCGAGGTCGGAGGCGAGCAGGCTCAGACAGCCGCCGAGGGTGACCCCGCGGGCCCGCCCCGGCACCATGGCCCGGCCGCCGGAGGCGATCTCGCGGACCGTCTCCGGGGCGAGGAGCGTGGCCCTGAGGTGCCGTTGGGCGTCCGCGCTCTTGATGAAGTCGACGCCCGCCGCCATCGGCCCGTGCAGGGTGACGAGGCCGAGGCGGCGGGCGAACGCCTCGTGCAGCGCGGTGAGATCGCTGAACCCGACGAACACCTTGGGTCCGGCGGCCCGCATCGCCTCCCAGTCCAGCAGGCCGGTCATGCGTTGCGCGCCGTAGCCGCCGCGGGCGCAGAGCACGGCGTCGACGGTGGGGTCGCACCAGGCGTTCTGGAGGTCGGCGGCGCGGTCCTCGTCCGTGCCGGCCAGGTAGCCGAAGTCGGGGTGGCGGTCCAGGACGTGCGGCGCCACCACCGGGTCGAGGTCCCAGCCGCGCAGGACGTCGAGCCCGGCCTCCAGTCGTTCCTCGGGCACCGGGCCGCTGGTGGCGACGACGGCGACCCGGGCGCCGGGGGCGAGTCGGGGCGGACGGACGAGGGGTTTCACCGGTCTAGCTCCAGGGTCGGGATGCCGGGCGGGTTGAGCCCGAAGACCTGAGCGTAGAGGGACAGCTCCGCCTCCAGCGCGCGCACCATGGTCTCGGCCCGCCGGAAGCCGTGCCCCTCGCCCTCGAAGGCGAGGTAGGCGTGCGGGACCCGGCGGCCCGCCATCCGGTCCAGGAACCGCTCGCACTGCGCGGGCGGGCAGATCACGTCGTCCAGGCCCTGGAGCAGCAGGAACGGCGCGGTGATCCGCTCGGCGTGCTCGCTCGGGGAGCGTTCGGCGTACCGTGCGGGCACCTCGGCGCGCGGCCCGACCAGGGTCTCCAGGTAGCGGGACTCGAAGTCGTGGGTCTCCCCGTCGGCCCAGGCGGCGAGGTCGAGGATGGGGTAGATGACGGTGCCGCAGGCGTAGACGTCGGTGGTGGCCAGCGAGGCCGCCGCGGTCCAGCCGCCGGCGCTGCCGCCGCGTACCGCGAGCCGCTCCCGGTCGGCGGTGCCCTCGTCGGCGAGGGCCAGCGCGACGGCCGCGCAGTCCTCGACGTCGACCAGGCCCCACTGTTCGCGCAGCCGGTTGCGGTAGGCGCGGCCGTAGCCGGTGGAGCCGCCGTAGTTGACCTCGGCGACGCCGATGCCGCGCGAGGTGAAGTAGGCGATCTCCAGGTCCAGGACGAGGGGCGAGCGGCTGGTCGGGCCGCCGTGCGCCCATACGACGTACGGCGCGGGCCGGCCGCCGGGGGCGACCGCGCCGGGGTTGTGCGGCGGGTAGACGTGGGCGTGGATCTCCCGTCCGGCGGGTCCGGTGAAGGTGCGGATCTGAGGCTCGGGGTAGTGCGCGGGGTCGACGGGGTCGTCGTGCTCGGCGCCGATCACCCGGGCGTGCCCGGTGCCCGTGTCGAGTTCGACGACCTCGTAGGCGCTGCGCGGGCTGGCCCCGACGGCGACCACGCGGCGGCCGTGGACGGCGAGGGTGGGCGCGAACTCGGTCCAGGGTCCGGCCGCGTCGACGACCTCGCCGGTGGTGGGGTCGAGTATCCCGAGCGCGGTCGCGCCGCGGCCGTGCACCACGGCGATCAGCCCACTGGCGAGCGGGGCGAACCAGCGGTGGCCGAGTTTCCACACCGGCCCGCCGAACTCCTCCTCGCGCGGGCACAGCGGGACGCCGTCGCGGTAGAGGTTCCACCAGCCGCTGCGGTCGCTCGACCACAGCAGGGAGCCGTCGGGCGCCCAGTCGGCCTGGGCGATGGACTCCTCGGGGCCGCCCGCGACGGTCCGCGCGCCGGTGAGGGTGTCGCCCACCTCGGCGACGACGAGTTCGGTGCCGTCCCACGGCATGCGCGGGTGGTCCCAGCCCAGCCAGGCCGCGCGCCGCCCGTCCGGGGAGAGCCGCGGGCCGGTGACGAACCGGTGCGCGCCGTCGCTGAGTTCGCGCACGGCGGCCCGGTCCTCGGCGGCCGACCCGTCCAGCGGCACGGCGGCCAGGACGCGCCGCACGTCGCCCGGTCCCTCGCCGGTGAACTCCTCCAGCACGCACCACACTTCGCCGCGCTCCGGCAGCAACTGCGGGTCCGCCCAGCGCAGTCCGCCGCCGACCGGGGAGGTCGGGGTCAGCGGACTCGGCTCCTCGCCGGGGCGGAACCGGTAGAGCCGCTGGTCGGCGAAGTGCACGAAGACGACCAGGGGTTCGCCGTCCGCCTCGGCGCCCGCCCAGGGGTGACCGCCGTACTCGATGACCCGGCTGCGCACGTTCCAGGGCGCGGGCAGCACCGGCTCCTGGGTGCCGTCGGCGCGGCGGCGGACCAGGGTGCGGCGGCCGCCCTCGGTGGGGCGCGGCGCGGTCCACCAGGTCTCGTCGCCGACGAAGCCGAGGTACTCGGGGTGCCCGTCGTGCGCGGCGGCGAGGGCCGCGTCGATGGGCGAGGGCCAGGAACCGTAGGGCAAGGTCTGCACGTGCTCCCCCAACTCGCTCACGCCGTCCGCAGGAAGCGGTCCAGGACCCGGACACCGAAGTGCAGGGCGTCGACGGGGACCCGTTCGTCGACACCGTGGAAGAGTGCCTGGTAGTCGAAGCCCTCCGGCAGCTTCAGCGGGGCGAAGCCGTAGCCCGTGATGCCCAGGCGGGAGAACTGCTTGGCGTCGGTGCCGCCGGACATGCAGTAGGGCACGGTCCGGCCCTGGGGGGCGAACTCCTCGACGGCGGCGCGCATCCGGGCGAAGGTGGGTGAGTCCACCGGCGCTTGGAGGGCCACCTCGCGGTGGTGGAACTCCCAGTCCACGTCCGGTCCGGTGAGCCGGTCGAGGGTGGCGCGGAACTCCTCCTCGGTGCCCGGCAGATATCGTCCGTCGACCAGGGCCACGGCCTCGCCCGGAATGACGTTGACCTTGTAACCGGCGTCCAGCATGGTCGGGTTGGCGCTGTTGCGGACGGTGGCCTCCACCAGGGAGGCGGCCGGTCCGAGCTTCTCCAGCAGCGTGTCCACGTCGTCGAGGTCGGGTTCGACGCCGTACACCTCGGCGAGTTCGGTGAGCGCGGCGCGTACGGTCGGGGTGAGCCGGAGCGGCCAGGTGTGCTCGCCGATCCGGGCGACGGCGGCGGCGAGCCGGGTGACGGCGTTGTCCCGGTTGACCTTGGAGCCGTGGCCGGCGCGGCCGCGCGCGGTCAGCTTCAGCCAGGCCGTGCCCCGTTCACCGGCGGCGATGGGGTACAGCTCGCGGCCGGAGCCGTCGTGGAAGGTGAACGCGCCGGACTCGCTGACGCCCTCGGTGCAGCCCTCGAACAGCCCGGGGTGCCGGTCGGCGAGGAAGCCGGAGCCGTCCTCGGCGCTGGCCTCCTCGTCCGCGGTGAACGCGATCACGATGTCCCGCCGGGGCCGGACGCCCTCCCGGGCCCAGAGGCGGGCGACGGCGAGGATCATCGCGTCCATGTTCTTCATGTCGACGGCCCCGCGCCCCCACACGACCCCGTCGCGGATCTCCCCGGAGAACGGGTGCACGCTCCAGTCCCGGGCCTCGGCGGGGACCACGTCGAGGTGGCCGTGGAGCAGCAGCGCGTCGGCGGAGGGATCGCTGCCCTCGATCCGGGCCACGACGTTGGTGCGGCCCTTGGTGCGTTCCAGCAGGGTGGGGGTCAGCCCCGCCTCGGCCAGCCGGGCGGCGGCGTACTCGGCGGCGGGCCGCTCCTGGCAGTCGCCGCCGCCGCGGTTGGTGGTGTCGATGCGGATGAGGTCGGACGTGAACGTCACGACCTCCTCCAGCGCCTGCCGGTCAGCCATACTGCTCCTCCACCGCTGACGAAACGATCGTGGTGACCGCCTTGAAGGTCCGGATGCCCTCGTACATGGTGGCGCTGGTGTACGCCACCTTCCGCTCGCCGACGCGTTCCACCCCGGGCACGACGGTCGCGGCCATCGACAGGTGCTCGGCGTCGAACTCCACGGCCACGGTGAAGGGGCCCGCCTCGACGGGCCGGTGCCGGACCGCCAGCGCGGCCGCCTCCTTGGCGGCGGAGCGGATGTCGGCGAAGGTCCGGTTCGGGGTGCGGCAGACGGCGGCGTAGCGCGAGACATGGTCCTTGACGGCGACCTTCAGCGCCTCCGGCGCGTAACCGAGGGCGTCCTCGCAGGTCAGGTCGTCGCCGGTGACGAGCACGACGGGCACCCCGTACTCGGCGACGACATGGGCGTTGAGCAGCCCCTCGCTGGCGCGTACGTCGTTCAGCCACACCCCGGTGATGGAGTTGGCGAGGTAGGTGTGGGCGAGGACGCCCTCCGCGCCGGCGCCCGTGTGGTAGCCGACGAAGGCGATGCCGTCGACGTCGCCGTGCTGGACGCCTTCCACCATGGACAGGGACTTGTGGCGTCCGGTGAGCATCTCGGCCCGGTCGTCGAGGCGTTCGAGGAGGAGGTTGCGCATGCTCCAGTGCGCCTCGTTGATCAGCACCTCGTCGGCGCCGCCGTCGAAGAAGCCGAGGACGGCGGCGTTGACGTCGGAGGTGAACATCGAGCGGCAGCGCTCCCACTGCGGGGTGCCCGGTAGCACGTCGGCCGGCCAGGTCACCCCCGTGGCGCCTTCCATGTCGGCGCTGATGAGGATCTTCATGCCTGGTCACGTTACGCGCCCGCGGCGGGCCCGGCCAGGAAGCTTCCTCAGCTCTTGTGGAGCCGGTCGACGAGGATGTCGATGACGAGGGGGGTGCGCGGGCCGTAGGCGAGCAGGACGCCGTCCTCCAGGTCGACGACCCGGCGGTTCATGCCGGCCGGTGTCTGGGCGATGCCGGGGACGGCGACCAGTCCGTCGACGCCGCCGACGGACTCCAGTCCCTTGGTCATCATGAGGATCACGTCCGGCTGGGCGCGGACCAGGGCCTCGCTGGTGATGGGCGTGAACGGCCGGTCGAAGCCGGCCTCCTTCCCCGCGTCGACGGCGCCCGCGGCCTCGATCAGGGAGTCGGCGCCGGAGCCCTTGCCGCCGATCAGGTAGACGGCGGCGCTGCCCCGCATGTAGAGGAAGGCGACCCGGGGCCGGCTGCCCTCGGGCACGGCGGCGCGGGCGGCGGCGAGGTCCTCGCCCATGCGCCGGTCGAGCGCCCGGCCGGCCTCGGGGACGCCGAGGGCCTCGGCGACCCGGGTGGTACGGGTGGTGACGTCGGCGAGTTCGGTGGCGGGGTCGAGGACCACGACGGGCACACCGGCGTCCCGGATCTGCTCGATGGCCTCGCTCGGACCGGTGTCGGTGTCGGCGAGCACCACGGTCGGTTCGAGCGCGAGGACGCTCTCGGCGCTGACGTCGTGCGCCTTGGTGACCCGGGGCAGATCCGCGGCCTCGGCGAAGGTGGCGGTGATGTCCCGGCCGACGACACGGTCGCCGAGACCGAGGGTGAACACGATCTCCGCGACGCCGCCGTTGAGCGGGAGGATGCGCGAGGCGTCCTCGACGGTCACTTTCCGGCCGTCGGAGGAGTCGACGGTGACCGGCAGCCGGGGGGTGGGCGGCTCGCCCTCCAGGGGCACGAGGGTGTTCCTCGCCAACTGCTTCTCGGCGGCCACGGCACGCTCGCTCGCCGAGACCGGCGCGGGGTCCGAGCCGCCGGACCCCGAAGTCCCGCCCCCGCAGGCGCCGGTGAGCAGCGCCACCGCGAGCACCAGGGGCAGGGCTCGCCGAGGTGCTGTTCCGGTCATTCTCATCGCTGTCCCCTCCAGGCCCCGACTTCACCACAGTTGATCAATAGCTTAGGTTAGGTTTACCTTAATACTCCGTCGTGGGGGTGCACCGTGACATCACCAAGTGGCTTGCCTCGCAAGCGAGTTGGCCGGAAAGTCGGTCCGGCGGCCCTGGTCGCCGTTCTGGCCCTGTCCGCTCCCGCGTCCGCCGCGGGCGGCTCGGCGAGCGGCCCCGAGGGCCAGGAACTCACCGTGTCGAAGTCCTCCGGACTCGACCCGGCGGGCGAGACGGTGACCGTCACCGGCACCGGCTACAACACCGAGAAGGGCATCTACGTCGCCTTCTGCGTGGACAACGGCGCCGGGAGGACCCCGACGCCCTGCGTGGGCGGCGTCGACATGTCCGGGGAGTCCGGGGCGTCGGTCTGGGTCTCCTCCAACCCGCCCTCCTACGGCGAGGGTCTGGCGAAGCCGTACGAGGGCAGCGGGCACAAGGGCTCGTTCGGCGTGCGGGTCAAGGTGCGGGCGAAGGACGCCAACACCGACTGCACCGCGTCCGGGGTGACCTGCGCCGTGATCACCCGCAACGACCACACCCGGGGCGGCGACCAGAGCCAGACGGTCCGCATCCCGGTCACCTTCGGCGGAACCGGAACCGGCGACGGCTCCGGCACCGCGTCCGCCACGCCGTCCGCCTCCGCCCCGGCCGCCACGGACACCTCCGGGACCGGCGGTTCCGGAGGTGAGCGGATCGACGACCCGAAGGGCCCGCTGGCCAGCACCGGTTCCGTCGCGCTGCCCGTGGGGCTGACCGCGGCGGCCCTGGTCGCGGCCGGCGCCTGGACCTGGCTCTGGGCCCGCCGACGCCGCGCGAGCGCGAACTGACCGGCCCTCACCATCCGTAATCCCGAGGAGACTTGACGATGGCCAAGAGACCCGGTGCCGCCGCGGTGGCGGGTGGCGCGCTGCTCGCCCTGCTGGGGCAGGGCACCGCGACGGCACAGGAGAGAGAGGTGTCGGGCGGCTACGCGGCCTGGACGCTGGACACCGGGGCGCTGGCCCTCGGCGGCTCGGCCCGTCCCGCCTGGCTGCCGGCCACCGGCGGAACGGCCGACGGCGCGAGGGGCGACCTGGCCCTGGAACTCAGCGGCACGGCCGGGCTCACCCCGTCCGCCGGGACGGCGCCGCCGCTGACCCTGGCGGACCTGCGGCTGAGCCTGGACGCCGACTCCGGTGCGCTGCGCGCCCGTACCGCCGTCGACGGCGAGGCGCGCGAACTGACCCTGGCCGACGTGAAACCCGGCGCCCCGGTCGTCCGGAGCGGCGGCGTGACCTGGACCGGCCTGGAGGCCACGCTCACCGAGGAGGGCGCGGCGCTGCTGGAGCGGTGGAGCGGACTGGAGTTCGCCGCCGGTGACGGGCTCGGCCGCTTCGACGTGACGGTGGGCACCGGCACCGGCACCGGCACCGCCGCCTCGCCAGAGCCGGCCCCCGCCACCACGCCGCCGAAGCGACCGGAAGCCGCATCCCCGGCCCCCGGGGCGACCCCGGACGCCGGCACCGCACCCTCGGGCGCGACCGCCGCCGCGAGCGCCTCGGTGACGGCCCCGGAGTTGACGCCCGGCACCGACCAGACCGTCACGGGCGAGGGGTTCGAGCCCGGCGAGGTGGTGCTCGTCGCGATCGACCAGGACACCCGGTACCAGGTGACCGCCGACGAACAGGGCCGCGTCTCAAGGGCGTTCCCCGTGTACGCGACCGCCGTCGAGGGCGTCCACACGGTGGAACTCAGCACCGTCACCGGGGAGCGCGGCGCCGTCGCGGACTTCGCCGTGCGGAAACCGTAGTGCCCACCCCACCGAGGAGCGGACCCGGCACGGTCCGCCCCTCGGCATGCCCAAGTGCCTCTATTTTGAAGCCTGTTGAGACCTTTTGCCTTCCATTGACAAGCGACCGCGATGTGAACTTAGGTTTGCCTTACCTAAGTTCGATCGCTTCCGGATCGGGCTTCCGTTTCCCCAGAAGGGTTCTGTCCCGATGAGAGTCGTCACCGCCGCCCGCGCCTCCCTCGCCGTCGTCGCCTCCGCCGCCCTCACCCTGGGCCTGGCCGGCTCGGCCTCCGCCGCCACCTCGACCCGCACGATCGTCGACGGCTCCACCACCTACAACCTCTCGGTGACCGCCCCGAACACCGCGTCGGCGGCCGGCCAGGTCGTCAACGTCACCGGCTCGGGCTTCAACACCGGCCAGGGCATCTACGTCGGCCTGTGCGTCGTCGAGGGCAATCCGGGCGCCTCCAAGCCGACCCCGTGCCTGGGCGGCCAGGACGAGAGCGGCTCCACCGGCGCCTCGCACTGGGTCAACAACGTCTTCGGCGGCCTCTTCGCCAACAGCTCCAAGTTCGGCACCGGCGGCACCTTCAACGTGAACATCTTCGTCAAGGCCACCCTCGACGACGGCAGCGTCTGCGGCCAGGACGTCGACTGCGCGATCGTCACCCGCGCCGACCACTTCGACACCAACGACCGCAAGTACGACGTGCACGTCCCCATCACCTTCCAGTAGGCACCACCCCGCCGGGCCCTCCCCGTCCGAGGGCCCGGCCCCGGCCCCGCCGGAGTGCGGGCGCACCCGACCAGTGAGGAACTCCGATGCATCTCAGACGCCCGGCGGCCATCGTCGGCGCCGCCGCCCTGGTGGCCGCCTCCGCCGCCGCGGGCTCGTCCGCGCAGGCCGCCGACACCCCGAGGACGGCGCTCGGCAAGGACGGCCAGAAACTCACCGTCTCCGCCTCCGCGAACCTCGACCCCGAGGGCGAGGCCCTGCGCGTCATCGGCACCGGCTACGACGACACCAAGGGCATCTACGTCGCCGTGTGCAAGGACAACGGCGACAACCGCATCCCCACCCCGTGTCTCGGCGGCGCCGACCAGGGCGGCGCCGGCGGAGCCTCGAAGTGGATCATTCCCAGGGACGCCTCGGACGAGGGCGCGGGCACCGTCGCCGAACGCTGGGGCGTGGGCGGCACCTTCGACGTCCAGCTGGGCGTGCGCGCCGAGGACAGCGGTCTGGACTGCTTCGAGGTGGCCTGCTCGGTCGTCACCCGCGTCGACCACAACGCCGCCGGCGACCGCTCCCAGGACGTCCGGATCCCGATCACCTTCCAGGGCCAGGACCCGGGGGACGACGACGGGGACGGCGTGGACGTCCCGCCGGGCACCGTCAGCTACGCCAGGGCCGCCGAGTTCACCACCGCGGGACGCCCGCTGGACCTCCTGCTCCACCCCGACTCCGGGAAGCTGTACGTCGGTTCGGACAACATCCCCGACACCGCGGACGTCGCCGAGCAGGGCCTGTACGCCCTGGACGCGGGGGACGGGAGACTCCTCTCCCACATCGCGCAGGCCCCCGGCCTCAACGGCGCCCTGGCCGCCCGCGTGGTCCGCCGGATCGTCGCCCCGCTCCCCGGCGACGGCGTGCTCTTCCACTACCCGCTGCGCGGCATCGGCACCGCCAAGGACGGCGACACCGCGGCGCAGGGCCTGTGGTTCAACGGCGCCTCCTTCACCGGCGTCGGCCAGGACTCCGACACCACCTCCGTGCTGGTCGCGGCGGGCGGCGAGCTGCGCCGCGTCGACCTGGCCACCGGCGAGGTGCGCGCGACCCTCGCCCTGGAGGGCGGCGGCGAACTTGGGGTGGACGCGGCCCGGGACGCCGCCTGGTCGGTCGGCACCTCCGAGGGCGGGACGGTACTGCGCCGGGTGGACACCAAGACCCTCCAGGTCACCGCGACGACCCCGTTCACCGCCGATG
The DNA here is from genome assembly GCF_040653275.1 of Streptomyces sp. NPDC048002. Taxonomy (NCBI): domain Bacteria; kingdom Bacillati; phylum Actinomycetota; class Actinomycetes; order Kitasatosporales; family Streptomycetaceae; genus Streptomyces; species Streptomyces sp. NPDC048002. The sequence continues at coordinate 166,615 of NZ_JBEZNL010000013.1, forward strand.
TCCTCACCTTCGTGGAGCCGGACCCCGCGACCGGCAACGTCTGGGTGGGCAACGGCAGTTCGGTGCTGGTGTTCGCCGCGGACGGCACCCTGCTCACCACGCTCACCGGCGAGGACCGGGCCATGGCGGCCGCCTTCGACCGGGCCACCGGGCGCGCCTTCGTCCTGCGCGAGGACCTCTCCGACGGCGGCACCGACAACGCCGGGTCGCTCCAGATCCTCGACGGCACCGCCTTCGGGCCCGTGGCCGAGGCGGTCCCGCTGCCGGGCAGCATCCGTACCGGCACCTACGCCGGCCTCGCGGTCGCGCCGGGCGCCACGTCCGTCTATCTGACCAAGTCGGCCGAGAGCAAGGTCGTCAAGTACGACCTGCGCATGTCGCCGAAGGTCACCCAGGCCCCGACCGACCGGTCCACGACCGTCGGCGACGAGGTCACCTTCGTCGCGGCGGCCGAGGGCACCCCCGAGCCGGCCGTGCGCTGGCAGGTCAGCCCGGACGGCGGCCAGACCTGGTCGGCGATCGAGGGCGCGGACGGCAACGCCTACGCCTTCACCGCCCAGGCGGCGCAGGACGGCTACCGGTACCGGGCCGAGTTCACCAACTCGGCGGGCATCACCCGCACCGCACCGGTCACGCTGACGGTGAAGGCGGCCGACGACGGCGACGACGGGGACGGCGGGGACGGCGACGGCGGGGAGACGCCCGAGAAGCCCTCCGGCACCCGGACCGTCACCGGTCCCGAGGGCCAGAAACTGACCGTCACGCCGGTCAACCACCTCGCCACCGAGGACCAGACCCTGACGGTCACCGGCTCCGGCTACGACACCGACAAGGGCGTCTACGTCGCCCTGTGTGTGGACAACGGCGAGGGCGAGCTGCCCACTCCGTGCGTCGGCGGCGTCGACATGACCGGCGCGTCCCACTCCTCCGCGTGGATCTCCTCCAACCCGCCGGACTACGGCGAGGACCTGGCGGTCCCCTACGGCAGGGGCGGCACCTTCGAGGTGGAGCTGACCGTGGACGCCAAGGACGAGTTCACTGACTGCTTCAAGGCCAAGTGCGTCCTCGCCACCCGCGCCGACCACACCCTCTCCGGCGACCGGAGCCAGGACGTGAAGGTGCCGGTGAGCTTCGTCGGACAGGACCCGGTCGGCACCGACGACGGGGACGGCGGCGACAGCGACGGCGGCACCGGGGACACCGGCGGCTCCGACTCGACCGGCGGCACGGGCACGAGCACCGGCGGGACCGGCACGGGCGGCACCACCGGGGGCACGACCGGCGGCACGACGACCGGGGGCAGCGGTGTCGGCACCGCGACCACCGGCGGCAGCCTGGCCTCGACCGGCGTCACGGTCGTCTCGCTGGCCGCGCTGGCGGCGGCCCTGACGGCGACGGGCTGGGTGGCGTACCGCCGCGGCCGCACCGTCAACTGACGCCCACCACGCAGGGGTCGGCCCTCCGGTGGATCACCGGAGGGCCGACACGCTTCCCGGTCCCGCCTCAGTCCGTCCGGCCCACCACGAACCACCTCGACGGCAGTTCGATGCGGGCGCCGTCCGGGCCGTGCTCGGTGGTGGCGAGGGGCAGCTCCCCGGAGGCCACCACGTTCAGACCGGCCGCGCCCAGATACCCCGGTACGGCGTCGTCGGTGACCTCGCCGGGCGCGATGCCGTGCCGGAAGACCGGGGCGAGCTTCTGCGGCGGACCGGACGGGCTCTGGGCCAGGCCCATCAGGATCGGCTTGGCCGCCTCCGCCAGCTCGACCAGGAAGGCCCGGCCGCGGGTGCCGACGAGCGTCGCGATACCGTCCACCAGCGCCTGCCGCGCCTCGGGCTCCGCCTGGTGCAGTACGCCCCTCATGTAGACGTTGGCGTCGCCGAGTTCGGCGTGCAGCGTCTGCGCCTCGTCCTTCTCCCCGGCGTCCAGCACCCGGTAGCCGGCCAGGCCGGCGGGATCGGACCGGCGTGCGTGGTCGATCGCGGCGGCGGACAGGTCGGCCCCGACGACATGCGGGAAGCGGCCCGCGAGGAACCGGGTCTGGGTGCCGTTTCCGCAGCCCACGTCCACCAGGGGCAGGGTCGGCGCGATGAGCAGCGGTTCGAACAGGGCCAGTTGGGGTCCCACGGTCAACGCCGGTTCCGCGTCCCAGAACACCGCCCCCTCCTCCTCGGGGGCCTCCCGCCAGAAGCCCTCCCAGGCGTCCCGGTACCGACTCGTCACGCTCATGCCCAACTCCCCAGGGTGCGAAGGCATCCCGCCACGGCCGGGCGGGCCGAGTACGGTCTATCGCGCCCCGGGCGACGCGACAAGCACGTCACACGTTCCTTCACGCCGCATTCGATCCGCGTACGCCCGACCGGCGCCGCCGCCCCGGGCCGGAGCCGGCCCCCCACGGCAGCACCGGCTCCCCAGGCAGCACCGGCCCCCGGGCAGCGCCTCCCCGGGTCAGCGCCCGGGGAGGGTCAGCTCGAACCAGACGCTCTTCCCCGTCCGCGTACGGCTGGTGCCCCACTCGCGGGCGAGCGTGCTCACCAGCCGCAGACCTCGGCCGAACTCGTCGAGCGGACCGGCGTTCAGCAGGGTCGGCAGCTCGTGGTCGTCGTCCTCCACCTCGCACAGCAGGGTGTCGCCACGCACCAGCCGCAGTGCGACCGGGCGGCCGTGCGAGTGGCGCAGCGCGTTGGTGACCAGCTCTCCGGCGAGGAGTTCGGCGACGTCGGCGAGCCGGGCGAGGCCCCAGTCGTGCAACTGCTCGCGGACCACCGTCCGGGCCCGGCCGACCTGGACGGGGTCGCGGGCGATCCGCCACTCGGCGACGTCCTCGGGCCCGATGCCGTTCAGCCGGGCCATCAGCAGGGCCACGTCGTCCTTGCGGCCGCCGCGGGTGTTGAGGGCGCGGATGATGGTGTCGCAGGCGGCGTCCATGGAGGCGGCCGGGTGGGCGGCGGACTCGCAGAGCGTCGCGAGGCCCACACCGATGTCCTCGCCGCGCATCTCGACCAGGCCGTCGGTGCACATCACCAGGCGGTCGCCGGGCTCCACCCGCACGCGCACCGACTCGAAGGGCACGCCGCCGACTCCTATGGGCGCCCCCGTGGGCAGGTCCAGCAGTTCGCTGCGGCCGTCCTCGGCCCGCACCAGCACGGGCGGGATGTGGCCCGCGTTGGCGAGCTGCAACTCCCCGGCGATGGGGTCGTAGACGGCGTAGAGGCAGGTGGCGAGATAGGTGTCGCCGAGGCGCTGGGCCAGGTCGTCGAGGTTGCGCAGGAGCTGCGCGGGCGGCAGGTCGAGCGCTGCCATGGTCTGCACGGCCGTCCGCAACTGGCCCATCATCGCGGCCGAGTTCAGACCGTGGCCCATCACGTCGCCGACGACGAGGGCGGTGCGCGCCCCGGGCAGTTTGACCGAGTCGAACCAGTCGCCGCCGACCCGGCCCAGCAGGGTGCCCGGCAGATAGCGGGTGGCGATGTCGCAGCCGGCCATGCGCGCCGGGATGTGCGGCAGCATGCTGTCCTGGAGCGTCTCGGCGACGCTCTCCTGGAAGGTGTACATGCGCGCGTTGTCGAGCACGAGCCCGGCGCGGGCGGCGAGTTCGGCGCCGGTGACCCGGTCCATGTCGTTGAAGACGGGCCGCTCGGGGTGGCGCAGGAGGATCATGAAGCCGAGGACGACGTTGCGGGCCTTGAGCGGTACGACCAGCATGGACCGGTGGTTGATGAGCGGCCGGATGTCCCGCTTCTCGAACTGCGAGGCGATGGCGTGGCCCATCTGCTCGCTGATCCGTTCCACCAGCACCGGTTCCCCGGTGGTCATGCACTGGAAGAACGGGGTGTGGGCCGGGAACGGCATCGCCTCGCCGACGGGGATGACGTCGTCCCAGCGGCCGGGTTCGTCGGTGTGCTCGACGGCGACCCGGTGCCACAGGGTGGTGGTGTCCGGCACGCCCTCGGGGAACCCCTCGCCCGCGACGACCTGTTCGCGCAGATAGGTGCCGGCGACGTCGGTGAAGCGGGGCACGACGGCCCGGCTGACCTCGGTGATGGTCCGGGACAGGTCGAGGGAGGTGCCGATGCGTCCGCTGACCTCGTTGAGGAACTCCAGGCGCTCCCGGACCGCCGCGTACTCCAGGTCCTCACCGTCCTCGGCCCCGGCCTGCGGCGCGGGCAGCCCGAGCGCTGCGGCGCGGGCCGCGCGCTCCCGGCGGGCCCTGCGCTCGGCGCGCCGCGGCACGCCCCAGTCGGGGGTGACGGGCACCAGGTCGTTCTGGCTGAACTCCAGGACCGGGTAGCCCAGTTCGAGGACCTGGGCGACGATGCGGGTGCTTTCGCCGACGCTCATGCTGGGCAGGATCTCGGGCAGCCGGTGGGCCAGTCGCTCGGCGCCGGGGAAGTCGGTGTGCAGCGCGAACCCCGGGGCGATGCGCTCGCCGGCCGTGGCGTCGGGGTCCCAGCGGCGCAGCGTGTCCGCGTCGGCGGCCAGCACCAGCAGCCGTTCGCTGCCCGGGCCCACCAGCGGGTACGCCCACCACAGCACGTCGGAGCGGTCCTCACCGGGGACGGTGAGGCGGGCGCGGCCGGCCGCGGGGAAGTTGAGCCGCCCCTCCAGGGAGGACTCCAGATCGGGTCCGAGATCGTCGTGGGCCGCGTGCAGGACGTACCCGGTGGCCTCCGTGTCGTCGTCGGGCAGGGCACCCGAGACGGGCAGCAGGTCGGCGGCGGGCCGCCCGACCGCTTCCTCCCTCGCGGGGCCGAACAGCCGTCGCGCGCCGGTGCTCCAGTGGGAGACCAGGCCCTCGCGGTCGACCACGACCACGGCCAGCGGGACACGGCCGCTCACGGCGTGGTCCGGCCCGCCGTCCCCAGCTCCGCGGCTGGGAGGTACGTCCCGTTCGGTGCCACGGTCCATGGCCAAGGCCTCTCTCCCCACGGCTTGGCAAGATCTGTCCCGCCGACACCACCGTACGGCGCGAGCCCCCGGTGATGTGCGGCAACACCGCAATTGGCCGCTTCGGTGGCACCGGCGCACGCACCCGCGTACCCGCCGGTACCCCTCAGTCCTCGTGCCCCAGCTGAAGATCGCGTTCCGTGCGCCCGCCGCCCGGCACCCGGAGCACGGTGGCGACCGGCGGATAGCCCGTGGCGATGACGGTGTACTCGCCGGACGCCAGGTCGACGAAGCGGAACGTGCCGTCCGGGCCGGTGGTCAGGGTGTCGGCGACGTTGCCCGCGGCGTCGAGCAGGGTGACGCGCGCGTCCTCGGCCGGCCGCCCGCCGCTCGCCCGCACGGTCCCGCGCAGCACGGCTCCCCCGGCGAGCCGGATGTCCTGGCGGGTCTCCCGCGCGGCCCGCACGGTGACGGGCAGGGCGGCCGGGCGGTGGTCCGGAGCGGTGGCGGCGAGGGTGTAGTCGCCGGCCGGCAGCTCGGGCACGGCGAAGCGGCCCTCGGTTCCGCCGCGGGTCGTGGCGACGACCTGGCCGTGCCCGTCGGTGAGGGTGACGGTCGCGTCCCGCACGGCCGTTCCGTCCTCGGTGAGCACGCTGCCCGTGAGCCGTCCGGCGCCGCCGAGCACCACGTCCAGTTCGACGGGGCGTTCGCCGACGGTGACCGCCACGGCCTGCGGCTGGTGTCCGCCCGCGGCGGCGATCAGCACGTACGCCCCCGGGCCCGGCACGGTCAGCGCGTACCGTCCGTCCTCGCCGCTGGTGCCGCGTCCGGTCTGCTCCCCCGCGGCGTCGATGAGGGTGAGGGCCGCGCCCGGTACGGCGCTGCGGTCCGGGTGGCGCACGGCGCCGAGGACGGGCACTCCGCCGGATCCGGTCGAACGGGCCGCCGGGACCTGGGAGTTGCGCGGGACGGTGTCGGTTCCGGGGTCGGCGGTGTGGTGGGCCACCAGCGGTCGCTCCTTGAGGAAGAAGGCGAGGACCAGGCCGAGCACGAGGACCGGCACGAGGTAGAGGAAGATCCTCGGCATGGCGTCGGCGTAGGCCTGGACGTAGGCGTCGCGCAGGTGCGGGGGCAGCGCGTGGACGGCCTGGGGAGTGATGGACTCGGCGTCGGGCAGCCCGGCGCCGGACCCCGCGGGCAGCCGGACGGCCAGCGCGTCGGTGAGCCGGTCCGCGAAGAGGGTGCCGAAGATCGCGGCGCCGACGCTGCCGCCGATCTGCCGGAAGTAGTTGTTGGCGCTGGTGGCGGTGCCGAGGTCGGCGGGGCGCACGGAGTTCTGCACGGCCAGGATCAGGACGGGCATGACCATCCCGATGCCGGCGCCCAGGACGGCCATCCAGAGGCTGTAGTGCAGCCGGGGTGTGTCGGCGTCGAGGCGGGAGAGCAGCCACATGCCGACCGTGGACAGGGCGCCGCCGAGCACCGGGTACACCTTGTAGCGGCCGGTGTGGCTGATGAGTTGTCCCGCGACGACGGAGGCGCCGACGATCCCGCCCAGCATGGGCAGCATCAGCAGCCCGGACTCGGTGGCGGAGGCCCCGTCGACCATCTGGAGGAAGGTCGGCAGATAGCTCGCGGCCCCGAACAGCGCGACCCCCACCACCAGGCCCACCAGAGAGGTGACGTTGAAGACGGAGTCCTTGAACAGCCGCAGCGGGATGAGCGGTTCGGCCGCGGAGCGCTCGGCGACGAGGAAGAGCGCGCCGGACAGCACGGCGCCCGCGCCGAGGCCGAGGATCACGCGCGAGCCCCAGGCGTGCTCGGTCCCGCCCCAACTGGTCAGCAGCACCAGGCAGGTGGAGGTGGTGGCGAGCAGCAGCGCGCCGAGGACGTCGAGCCGGGCCCTGGTCTCGGGGCGGGGCAGCTTCAGCACCACGGCGACGACGGCGAGGGTGACGATGCCGAAGGGGATGTTGAAGTAGAAGCACCAGCGCCAGGAGAGGTGGTCGGTGAAGTAGCCGCCGAGGAGCGGTCCGGCGACGGAGGCCAGGCCGAAGGCGGCGCCGATCAGGCCCATGTACCGGCCGCGCTCGCGGGGCGGCACGATGTCGGCGATGATCGCCTGGACGCCGATCATGAGCCCGCCCGCCCCGATGCCCTGGACGGCCCGGTAGGCGATGAGCTGGTCCATGGTCTCGGCGCGCCCGGCTAGCGCGGAGCCGATGACGAAGACGACGATGGCGAACTGGAAGACGCCCTTGCGGCCGAGCAGATCGCCGAGTTTGCCGTAGACGGGCAGGCCGATGGTGGAGGTGAGCAGGTAGGCGGTGATCGCCCAGGACATGCGGTCCAGGCCGTGCAGTTCACCGACGATCTTCGGCAGCGCGGTGGCCACGATCATCTGCTCCAGCGCGGCCAGCAGCAGCGCGAGCATCAGTCCGAGGAAGACCAACCGCACCCGGCGCGGGCTGAGTCCGGCCGGACCCGGGGGCGGCGGCTCAGGGGTCCCGGGCGGCGCGGAAGCCGCCTCGTCCTGCGCCAGAGTGATCCCGCCCACGTCCGCTCCCCTCGTCGCGCCACCGCACATTTCCCGCTCAATGCGGCAACTGCAGGCAAGCGCGACGAGTTACGGCAAACCGGAGGCCGGGCGGAAGATCCACCCGAATCGGTGAGGCGGCCAACGACCGCCGGGGACGGGCCCGTTGAGGAGCGGGTTACTTCTCGACCTCGGCGGCCAGCTTGTCGAGCAGCGCGTCGTAGATCCGGCCGAGGCCCTTGGGGGCGAAGGTCCGCTCGAAGAAGCCGCCGACACCGCCCGCGCCCTGCCAGGTGCTGGTCACGACGACCCGCGACCTACCCTCGCCGGCCGGGGTGACCCGCCAGGTGGTGACCATGGAGGAGTTGCGGTCCTTCTCCACCAGTTCGCCGTCGGTGGGCTCGGTGACCTCCAGCAGGCAGTCGCGCACCCGCTTGCTGGTGGCCTGGAGCTTCCAGTGCACCAGGGTGCCCTCGCCGTCGCCGCCCTCGCGCACCTCGTACTCGCTGAAGTGTTCGGGCAGCACCTTCTGCCGGGTGCCCTCGTAGTCGGCGAGGGCGTCGAACACCTTCTCCGCGTCCGCCGCGACGACCCGCTCCGTAGTGGCCTCGACCTGCGCCATTGACTTCCTCCAGGGGTGATGTGCCAGGGCCTGTGGGGGTGGACCCAAGCCAACCACCCCGTGACCCGGCCGCCCAAATCGGGGTCGCACGATCAAGGGAACATGTGTTCTATTCTGTGGGCAGTGCTACCGAGGAGGCCACATGCGCTGGGAGAACCTCGCCCTGGAGTCCGGCCACAGCCGGGCCGACGCCCCGCTGTTCGGCGCCGACGCGGTGATCACCCGCACCTTCGACACCCCCGAGTTCCACGGGGTGACCTTCCACGAGATACGGGCCCGCTCGATCATCAACCGGGTGCCGGGGGCGTCCCGCATGCCCTTCGAGTGGACCGTCAACCCCTACCGGGGCTGTACGCACGCGTGCGTCTACTGCTTCGCCCGCGCCACCCACGGCTATCTGGACCTCGACACCGGGATCGGCTTCGACTCCCAGATCGTGGTCAAGGTCAACGCCCCGGAGCTGCTCGCCCGTCAGCTCGGCTCCCCGCGCTGGACTGGCGAGCACATCGCGATGGGCACCAACGTCGACTGCTACCAGCGGGCCGAGGGCCGCTACCGGCTGATGCCGGGCATCATCGGCGCCCTGCGGGACCGCGCCAACCCCTTCTCGATCCTGACCAAGGGCACGCTCATCCTGCGCGACCTGGACCTGCTCAAGCAGGCCGCGGCCGTGACCGACGTCGGCATCTCGGTGTCGGTCGGCTTCCTCGACACCGAGCTGTGGCGCACCGTGGAGCCGGGCACCCCCGCCCCCGAGCGGCGCCTGGAGGTGGTGCGCACCCTGAGCGAGCACGGCATCGGGTGCGGGGTGCTGATGGCGCCGGTGATCCCGTTCCTCGGCGACAGCCCGGACCGGCTGCGGGCCACCGTACGGGCGGTCGCCGCCGCGGGCGCCACCTCGGTGACCCCGCTCGTGCTCCATCTGCGGCCCGGCGCCCGCGAGTGGTTCATGGCCTGGCTGGAACGCCACCACCCGTACCTGGTCCGCCGCTACGAGCGGCTGTACGCCGACGGCGCCTACGCCCCGAAGTGGTACCAGCGCCGGATCACCCGTCAGGTGCACGAACTGGCCGCGGAGTACGGCATCGGCCCCGCCCGCGCGGGCATGCCCCGCCGGCTCCCGGAACCGGAGCCGTGCGAGCGGCGGTCGGACGGGCCGGTCCAACTGACCCTGATCTGAGCGCATCCGAGCGCAACGCACGGCCCAATCGGGTCAACTATCGGCAGAACACGTTCGTCCGGGCGGCCTTTCCGGGACGATGCGGCGGTGGACCGTGACCTTCGCGGTCCGAACCCCCGCCGTCCTGGGAGGACTCGATGAGAAGAAGCGCAGCCGTGCTGTGCGGTGCGGCCGTCGTCGTGGCCGGGACGCTGACGGCCGTCCCCGCCGAGGCGAACGCCCCGCGCGCCGGCGCCGCCGCTCCCGCCGCGAAGCTCTCCTGGAAGAAGTGCGGCACCACCGCCTACCCGACGCTCCAGTGCGCGTCCCTCGAAGTGCCGCTCGACCACGCGGATCCGCGGGGCCGGAAGATCACGCTGGCGCTCTCCCGTGTCCCGCACACCGCGAAGAAGTACCAGGGCCCGCTGCTGGTCAACCCCGGCGGACCCGGCGGCAGCGGTCTGACGCTGGCCGGTTTCGTGGCCTCGTCGCTGCCCGCGAAGGTGGCGGCCCAGTACGACGTCATCGGCTTCGACCCGCGCGGCGTCGGCAAGAGCAAGCCCGCGCTCGACTGCCTGCCGGGCCACTTCAACCCGGTCCGCCCCGACTCGGTGCCGAGCACCCCGGCGCTCGAACGGGCCAACCTGGAGCGGGCGCGGTCGTTCGCGAAGGCGTGCGGCGACAAGTACGCGGACGTACTGCCGTACATCAACACGGTCAGCGCCGTGCGGGACATGGACTGGATCCGGCGGGCCGTGGGCGCCGAGCGGATCAACTACTTCGGCTACTCGTACGGCACCTATCTCGGCGCGGTCTACGCGCGGCTCTTCCCGGAGCGGGTGCGGCGCCTGGTCCTGGACTCGGTGGTGGACCCGACGGGTGTCTGGTACGACGCCAACCTCGCCCAGGACCACGCCTTCAACGACCGTCACCTCGCCTTCATGGCCTGGGTCGCCCGGCACGACGCGGCCTACGGGATGGGCACCGATCCGGCGCGGATCGAGGAGCGGTGGTACGCGATGCGGGCCGAGCTGGCGCAGCGGCCGGCGGGCGGCCGGGTGGGCCCGTCCGAGCTGGAGGAGACCTTCCTGCCGGGCGGGTACTACAACGGCTACTGGCCCTACCTGGCCGAGGCGTTCGCCGCGTACGTGAACGAGGGCGAGAGCGATCCCCTGGTGGATGCGTACGACAACTTCGCCGCCGTGGACGCCTCGGGCGACAACGGCTACAGCGTCTACACCTCGGTGCAGTGCCGTGACGCCCGCTGGTCGCGCGACTGGCGGCAGTGGCGCGCGGACAACTGGGCGGTCTACCGGAAGGCACCCTTCCTGACCTGGAGCAACGCCTGGTACAACGCGCCGTGCGCGTTCTGGCCGACGAAGAGCCTGAAGCCGGTGAACGTCGCCAACGCGGAACTCCCGCCGGTGCTGCTGCTCCAGGCGACCGGGGACGCCGCCACTCCGTACGAGGGCGCCGTGATGGTCAACCGGCTGCTGCGCGGCTCCAGCCTGGTCGTCGAGGAGGGCGGCCAGAACCACGGCGTCTCGCTGAGCGGCAACGCCTGCCTGGACGGGTACCTGGCGCGGTACCTGACCGACGGCACGGTGCCGCGCGGCAGCGGTGAGGCCGACGCGGTGTGCGAGGCGCTGCCCGACCCGGAGCCGGCCGCCGCGAAGTCGGCGAGCACCTCCCGGGGCTCCACGCTCCACGGGCTGCTGGGCTTCCGCGGCTGAATCCACCCGCCGGGGGCGGGCGTTGTCGGTGTGCTGGTCCACCATGGACCCATGACCGAACCGATCATGACGCCCGCCCCCGGCGGCGCGGGAGCGGCACCGCCGCGCATACGCGACATGACGTACGCCGACTGCGACCGCGTCGCCGAGATCCGGGTGGGCGGCTGGCGCGCCGCCTACCGGGGGCTGATGCCGCAGTCCTACCTGGACGCCCTCGGAGTCGGCGAGGACGCCGACCGGCACCGGGCCCGCTTCGCGCGGGGCGACGGCGCCGTGGTGAACCTGGTCGCCGAGCGGGACGGCAGGGCCGTCGGCTGGGCCTGCCACGGCCCCTACCGCGCGGGCGACCTGCGCACCGCCGACGCCGAGCTGTACGCGGTCTACGTCGACCCCGCCCTGTACGGCACCGGGACGGGCCGCGCCCTGCTGGCGGAGTCGGTCCGCCGGTGCGCCGCCGCCGGACACGAGCGCATGCTGCTGTGGGTCCTCAAGGACAACACCCGCGCCCGGCGCTTCTACGAGCGCGCGGGCTTCCTCCCCGACGGCGCCGAGGAGTCCTTCGAGGCGGACGGCGTCCAGGTCCCCGAGGTGCGCTACGCCCGCACGCTGACACCGGGCTGAGCCGCACCGGCGCCGGCCGGGCCTACCGCTGTCTCGGGATGCGGGCCAGCGCGCGTACCGCGGCCTCGGCGAGCGCGGGGTGGGCCAGGGCCTCGTTCAGGACGGTCCGGGCGCGGTGGTCGCCGAGGTCGCCCAGCCCGTCCACACAGGCGAGCGCGACCTTCCGGTACGGGTCGTGCGGGCTCAGCCGCCGGCGCAGGGTGGTGATCAGCGCCGGGACGGCCTCGGGGGCCCGCAGTTCGACCAGCAGCCGGACCGGGTGCAGCGCGTAGGCGACGCGCAGTTCGTTGGTGGCCAGGGCGGCGGCGGCGCGGGCGGTGCGCGGATCGCCGAGCCGGGACAGCGCGTGGGCCGCGGATCCGCAGCGCTGCGGATCGCGGTGGTTGAGCAGCAGGACGAGCGCCTCGAACGCCCGCCGGTCGCCCGCGCGTCCGAGCCGGAAGGCGGCCAGTTCCCGGGCCCACAGCGCGTGGCCCGGCGCGACCAGCACCTCGGCCAGTTCGTCGGTGTCCCCGGTGGCCGCCAGCCGCTCGAAACCGGCGCCGCCGCCGGACTCCCGCCGTAAGCGCTCCGTGAGCGATCGCAACTCTTCGTCCATGCTCCGACCCTAGATGAGTGAGTCCGATGTTCTCAGTGGTCGTAGGCGATGAGAGATCGTTTGATCTTGGCGCCGGTGGTCCAGTTGTGCCAGATGCCGGCGGC
>NZ_JBEZNL010000014.1:0-173926 GCF_040653275.1 Streptomyces sp. NPDC048002
GCCCCCGCCGAGGCCAACGCACCGTTGCTGCTGGGCCTGCTGGGCATCTGGTACGGCAACTTCCACGACGCCCAGTCGCACGCGGTGCTGCCCTACAGCCACTACCTGTCGAAGTTCACCGCCTACCTCCAGCAGCTGGACATGGAGTCCAACGGCAAGTCCGTGGACCGCGAGGGCCGGCCGGTGGACTGGCAGACCGGGCCCGTGGTCTGGGGCACCCCCGGCACCAACGGCCAGCACGCCTACTACCAGCTCATCCACCAGGGCACCAAGCTGATCCCGGCCGACTTCATCGGCTTCGCCCGCCCCGTCGCCGAGCTGAGCGGGGAACTGAAGGCCCAGCACGACCTGCTGATGGCGAACTTCTTCGCCCAGACCCAGGCCCTCGCCTTCGGCAAGACCCCCGACGAGGTCCGCGCGGAGGGCGTGCCCGAGGAACTCGTCGCCCACAAGACCTTCCACGGCAACCACCCCACCACCACGATCCTCGCCGGCGAGCTGACCCCCTCGGTCCTCGGCCAGCTCATCGCCCTCTACGAGCACAAGGTGTTCGTCCAGGGCGCCGTCTGGAACATCGACTCCTTCGACCAGTGGGGCGTCGAACTCGGCAAGGTCCTCGCCAAGCGCGTCGAACCCGCCCTCACCGAAGGCGCCGAGGTCCCCGGCCTCGACGCTTCCTCGCGCGCCCTGGTCGACGCCTACCGCGAACTGCGCGGACGGTGATCCCACGAGCGGGCGGCAGGGAGCCGCCCGCTCACGGTCCGTACGGGAGTTGACGGCACGTCGGGCACGTCGGGCCGGACCGGCTCACCACGCCTCCAGCGGTACCCGGCCGCGGACGGCGCGGGCCGCGGGGAGTGCGGCGACCGCCGCCGCGCCGAGTACCGCGGCGGCGCCGAACGCCACCAGCAGCACGGCGGACGGACCGTCCGCCACACCGGCCCCGATCCCGCTCGACCGGCTCTGCGCGTCGATCAGCCACCGTCCGAGCGGCGCCCCCAGCGCCGTGCCCGCCACCACCGCGGCCAGGGTCGTGCACACCGTCGCGGTGACCGTGATCCCCGTGATCTGGCGCGGTGAGAGTCCGATCGCGCGCAGGGCCAGCAGGTCCCGCTCGCCCTCGCGCACCAGGCCGCCGATGGCCGTGAGCAGTTCGATCAGGCCGATCAGGGCCAGCACGGTGATCAGCCCGACGACCACACCGCGCAGCGGGGAGAGCCCGTCGGCCGGATTGGGCACGGTGTGCACGTCCAGGTGCCCGTGTCCGGCGGCCGAGAGCCGGGCCGCGACCGCGGAGGCGTCCGAGCCGGGGCGCAGCCGCAGTTCGTAGCGGCTCGGGGCGAGCCCGGGGTCGTTCTCGCGCAGGGTGTCGAGCGAGGTGGAGATCACCCGCCCGGCGTTCTCCGGCTCGATGCTGCGGCCGACGATGTGCAGGATCTGCGGCTGGTCGCCCACCGTCATCCGCACCCAGTCCCCGACCCGCGCGTCCAGCAGGTTCAGCAGCCCCTGCCCGGCGACCGCCTCGTCCCGGCCGAGCGCGGGACGCCCCTCGGCCAGCGCGTACGGATAGGGCTCGGCGCGGGTGCCGAGGCCGCGCAGGGCGATCGTGGAGGTCTGGCCGGGGACCAGCGCGGCGACCTCGACACCCGGGTAGACCGCCGCCACCCGCGGATCGCGGGCGAGCAGCGCGCGGGCGTCCCGGGCGCCGATGCCGGCGTCGGTGTGCACGGTGAGCGCGGTGGGCAGACCGATCCGCTCGGGCTCGCTCCGGAAGCGGTCGATGGTGCTCCACGCGCTGAGCGCCACCACGATCAGCAGCAGCGGCAGGGTCAGCCGGGCGACCGTGGCGAGGGTGCGCGGACGGCGGGCGAAGGCGGTGTGCCAGCCCAGCACCAGCGCGGGGGACAGCCTCAGCCCCAGCATCCGCCGCACCGGCCCGGTCAGCCCGCCGCCCACCGGAGCGGCCGGCCGGGGCACCGGCACCGGCGGCACCCGCCCCGCGCGCCAGGCCGCGAGGCCGGTCGTCGCGGCGATGAACAGCACCGCGCAGACCGGGACGGCGAACAGCGCCACCGCGTGTCCGGGCAGCCCCTGCCACACCCCGACCGCGTCGCCGAGGCGCCCCGGGAACCGGTCGCCCACCGCCTCGATGAGCGCGGCCGCGGCGACGGCGCCCAGCAGGGCGTAGGCGAGATGCTGGAGCAGATAGCCGCGTACGACCTGGCCCGGCGTGAAGCCGATGGCCTTCAGGACCGAGATGTCCCGCAGATGACCGCGGATACGGGTGGCGATGGCCCCGTGCACGGCGAGACCGGCGGCGATCAGCGCGCCCAGTCCGAAGAGTCCGAGCACCTGGCCGAGCAGCCGGTTGTCGCCCTGTGCCTCGGCGCGTGCCTGCTGCCAGGTGGTGACCTCGCCGACCGCGCCGGCGCCCAGCAGGGTCACGGCGCGCTGGACGGCGTAGTCGGTGTCCTCGGGGTCGGTCAGGCGCAGCCCGGTGACCTGCCCGCCCGGGTCGCGGACCGCGGACGGCAGGGCCCAGACCAGTCCGGGCCGGCTGCCGGGCCGGTAGCGGGGCTCCGCGCTGTCGGCGACGCCGAGCACGGTCAGGGTGCGCGCGGTGCCGGGCAGCTTGAGCGTGTCGCCGGGGGCGGCCAGCAGGGTGCGGGCGAGGCCGGACTCCAGGACGACACCGTCGGGCGCCGCCGGGTCGAGCCAGTGACCGGCGGTGAGCAGCGGGCGGCCCACCGAGGGCAGCTCCGGGGTGCCGCGCAGCTCCACCGAGGCGCGGGCGCCGCGGGAGGCCAGGGTCGCGGAGGCGGTGAGGTAGGGGCCGGCGACGGCGTCGACGCCGTCGAGGGCGGTCAGCTTCCCGGCGTCCGTGGGGCCTGCCGTGTGCAGCCAGACGTGGGCGCCGCGGGACTGGGTGAAGACGCGCTGCCAGGGGTTGGTGGCATAGCCGAACAGGGCCGTGGCCAGCAGCAGGGAGAGCACGACGCCCGCGGTGGCGAGGACCAGGAACAGGGCCTCGCCGCGGTGCGCGCGCAGATCGGAGTGGGCCCAGCGCAGAGTGGCTCGCATGCGGCTCAGGCTCCCCGGGGATCGTCGTGGGGCCGCATGTCAGTCCCTGAGTTCCAGGACGCCGGATGTTCCGGCGCGGCGCGGCGGGGCGTCGTCGGCGAGGGCCGCGTCGTCGGCTATCCGGCCGTCGAAGAAGCTGATCACCCGGTCCGCCGCGCTGGCCAGCCGGGCGTCATGGGTGACCAGCAGGATCGTCTGGCCGCGCTGGTGGAACCGGGACAGCAGCCGCATCACCTCGCGGGTGCCCCGGCTGTCCAGACTGCCCGCCGGTTCGTCGGCCAGCAGCAGCGGCGGATGGTTGACCAGCGCCCGGGCCAGGGCGACGCGCTGCTGCTCGCCGCCGGACAGCTCGCCGGGCATGCTGCGCTCCTTGCCCGTCAGGCCCAGTCCGTCCAGCAGTTCCTCCCGCTCGGCGCGGGCCTTCCTGGGCGGGACACCGGCGAGCAGGGCGGGCAGTTCGATGTTGTCGGCGACCGACAGGTTCGACACCAGGTTGAAGAACTGGAAGACGACGCCGATGCGCTTCCTGCGCTCCACCGCCCAGCGCGCCTCGCTCCAGCCGTCCGTGGACGCGCCGTCCAGACGGATGCTGCCGGCGTCCGGCCGCTGGAGCCCGCCCAGCAGATGCAGCAAAGTCGACTTCCCCGCGCCGGACGGCCCGGTGACCGCCGTGAACTCGCCCGGCGCCAGGGCAAGATCGACGCCGCGCACGGCGTGCGCCGGGGCGCCCTCGCCGTGATGTGTCTTGACCAGGCCCCGCGCGTGCAGCACGGGAGCGGGACGGTCGCTCATTCCAGCTCCTCCAGCTCCTCCTGGCAGCGCTCCAGCCAGTCGAGATCGGCCTGTAGATGCAGCATCGCGCCCTCGATGAGCAGATGGGCGATGCGGTTGTCGCGGTCCTCGGCGGCGGCCAGCTTGGAGAGGGTGCGCATGGTGGTGAGGTACTGACGCCGTTGCCGGTTGATGAGAGCGATCTGGTCGGCGAGACCGGTCCGGGGGGCGAGGGCCAGCTTCATGAAGAACTCGTCCCGTACCCGCGGCTCGTCCTCGGTGTCCTCGAACCAGACGCTCAGCGCCTCCCGACCGGCGTCGGTGAGGTGGTAGACCTTCTTGTTGGGCCGGCTGGACTGCTCGACGTCCTCGCCCTCGATCAGTCCCGTCTTCTCGAGGCGGCCGAGGGTGACATAGATCTGGCCGACGTTCGGCTGAGGGTACGCCGAGCCCAGGAGTTGCTCAAGGTCCTGCTTGAGCTCGTAGCCGTGGGCGGGGCCGCGCGCGAGGAGTGCCAGGAGGGGCAGGCGCACTCGTGCTGTCCTCCTCGGTCCTTCGGTAATGTGCGACGGACCCTAGTATCGCGCATACCTAACAGGTATACATGGCCTCTGACCCGGGCGACGACGCCCGTGTGCCGGTGTACAGGGAGGAACCTATGCGGTGGATCCACACCGCCGGTAGGGGCCTCCTCGTCCTGCTCGTGGTGCTGACCGGGTACGCGGCTTCCGGAGTGCGCTCCCAGGGGGCCGCCGACGAGGGGCGCGGGCCGCTCACGCTGGCCACCGCCGGGGACCTCACCGGGTATCTGGGGCCGCTGCTGGAGGGCTGGAACCGGGCCCACCCCGGTGAACGGGTCACCCTCGTCGAGCTGCCGGACTCCGCCGACGACACCCACGCCCAGATGGCCACCGACCTGCGCGACGACGGCCGCGGCCGCTTCGACCTGCTGAACATCGACGTCAACTGGACCTCGGAGTTCGCCGCGGCGGGCTGGATACGCCCGCTGCCCCGGGACCGCTTCCCGCTGGAGTCCTTCCTGCCCCCGGTCGTGGACACGGCGACCTACGACGGGCGGCTGTACGCCGTCCCGTACGTCACCAACGCCGGCCTGCTGCTGTACCGCAAGGACGTCCTGGCCGCCGAGGGCGAACGGCCGCCGCGCACCTGGGCCGAGCTGGAACGGCTGGCGCGGACCGTCGCGCCGAGGCACGGACTGGACGGCTACGCGGGCCAGTTCCTGCCCTACGAGGGGCTGACCGTCAACGCGGCCGAGGCGGTGTACTCGGCGGGCGGCTCCATCCTCGGCGGTGAGGGCGAGCGGGTCACCGTCGACTCGGCCGCCGCCCGCGAGGGCATCGGCTTCCTGGCGCGCGGGGTGCGCGAGGGCTGGATCCCCGAACGGGCCCTGTCCTACAAGGAGGAGGAGTCCAAGGCGGCCTTCCAGGAGGGCCGGCTGCTCTTCCTGCGCAACTGGCCCTACGCCTACGTCGTCGCCTCCGCGGAGGGTTCACCGGTCGCCGGGAAGGTAGGCGCGGTGCCGCTGCCGGGGCCCGACGGACCGGGCACCAGTGTGCTCGGCGGCTCCAACCTGGCCGTCTCCGCGCATGCCCGGCACCCCGACTCCGCCGCCCGGCTGATGGCGTACCTGACCAGTGAGCGCGTCCAGCGCCAGGTCCTCACGCGGGGCGCGCTGCCACCGGTGCGGGCCGCCCTCTACGAGGACCCCGAGCTGATACGGGCGTTCCCGTATCTGCCGACCCTGCGCGAGAGCGTGCTCACGGCCGCTCCGCGCCCCAAGAGCCCGCGCTACGACCAGGTCAGCCTGGTGGTCCAGGCGGTCGTGCGGGACGCGATGACGGGGCGCACCACGCCCGCCGGGGCGGTGCGCCGACTGGCGCGCGAGCTCGCCGCCGTCTCCGCTCGATAGCTCAATAGTTACTTGTTAGGTAACGCGCGCATCTCATCTGACTGCCGAGCGGGATACTAAGTCCGCATTTGGCACCCCAACCCATCGGTAGCCTGCGTTCTTTTCATTGACACCCCTCGGACACGCCTACCTAACATGCATACATGTTGAGTAAGTACCGCTGGTGGCGTGACGCGGTGATCTATCAGGTGTACGTCCGCAGCTTCCTGGACAGCACCGGCGACGGCGTCGGCGATCTCGCCGGGGTCCGGGCCGGACTGCCCTACCTGAAGAAGCTCGGCGTCGACGGGATCTGGCTGAGCCCCTTCTACCCCTCGCCGCAGCACGACCACGGCTACGACGTCGCCGACTACCGCGACGTCGACCCCCTCTTCGGCGACCTCGCCGAGTTCGACCTGCTGATGGCGGCCGCCCGGCGGCTCGGCGTCAAGGTGCTGCTGGACATCGTCCCCAACCACTGCTCCAGCGAGCACCCGGCCTTCCGCGCCGCGCTCGCCTCCGCCCCCGGCAGCGCCGCCCGCGCCCGCTTCCACTTCGCCGACGGCCGCGGCCCGGACGGCGCCGAACCGCCCAACAACTGGCACGCCATGTTCGGCGGCCCGGCCTGGACCCGGGTCGACGACGGCCAGTGGTACCTGCACCTGTTCACCCCGGAGCAGCCCGACTGGAACTGGCGCGACCCCGAGGTCGGCGCCGACTTCGAGCGCACGCTCCGGTTCTGGCTCGACCGCGGCGTCGACGGCTTCCGTATCGACGTCGCCGCCGGCCTCTACAAGCACCCCGAGCTGCCCGACTCCGACGACCCGGAGGCCGATGCCCGCACCCGTGACTCGGTCAACCCGCTCGCCTGGAACCAGCCCGAGGTGCACGAGGTGTGGCGGCACTGGCGGGCCGTGTGCGAGGAGTACACCGCGCGCGACGGCCGTGAACGGCTCCTGGTCGGCGAGGTGTCCGTGCCGACCGCGCGCGAGCACGCCCGGTACGTCCGCCCCGACGAACTCCACCAGGCGTTCTTCTTCGACCTGCTCGGCGCGGCCTGGGACGCGGACGCCTTCCGCAAGGTCATCTCCGAGGCCATGCAGGACATCGCCGGGACCGGATCCACCGTCACCTGGGTCCTCAACAACCACGACCAGGTCCGCACCGTCACCCGCTACGGCGAACCCGCCACCGAGGGGAGCGGACTCGGCGCCGCCCGCGCCCGCGCCGCCGCCCTGCTGATGCTGGCGCTGCCCGGGGCCGCGTACATCTACCAGGGCGAGGAACTGGGGCTGCCCGAGGTCGTCGACCTGCCCGACGACGTGCTCACCGACCCCATCTTCCGGCGCACCGGCAGCAGGGCCCGGATCCGCGACGGCTGCCGGGTGCCGCTGCCCTGGTCGGGCCAGGCCTCACCGTTCGGCTTCACCTCCGGTGCCGACGGCGCCCGGCCCTGGCTGCCCCAGCCGGATTGGTTCGCCGAGCACGCCACCGACCGGGCCCTCGCCGACACCCGCTCCTTCTGGCACCTGTACCGCGACGGCCTGCAACTGCGTTCCTCCCTGCCCCAGTTGGGCGAGGGGGAGCTGCGCTGGCTGGACTCCGGGCCGGGCGTGCTCGCCTTCACCCGGGGCGACGGGGTGGTGTGCGCCGTCAACTTCGGTACGGCTCCCGCCCCCGCACCGGTCTCCGGCACCCCGCTCCTGTCCAGCGGCCCCTGCCCGGCCGGCGTCCTGCCCGGATCCACCGCGGCCTGGTGGATCGGCGACCTCTGATTTTCCGTCAACTCCCCATCTCCGAAGGGACATCAACGATGATGCGACGACGCTCCACCCTGCTGATGAGCTGCACCGCCCTCGTCCTGGCGCTCGGCGCGACCGCCTGCGGCGGCGGACCCGTCTCCGCGGGCGGCGGCGACCAGGAACTCGGCGGCCAGACCGTCACCGTCGCCGGGGTCTGGTCCGGCAGCGAGCAGAAGAACTTCCAGAAGGTGCTCGACGCCTTCTCCGAGCAGACCGGCGCCAAGACCCGGTTCGTCTCCACCGGGGACAACGTCTCCACGGTCGTCGGCAGCAAGATCGAGGGCGGCAACGCCCCCGACGTGGTGCTCGTCCCGCAGGTCGGCGTGCTCAAGCAGTTCGCCGAGCAGGGCTGGCTCGAACCGCTGTCCGAGAAGACCGAGAGCGCGGTCGACGCCGGCTTCGCGAGCGTCTGGAAGGACTACGGCAGCGTCGACGGCGCCTTCTACGGCCTCTACTTCAAGGCCGCTCACAAGTCGACCGTCTGGTACAGCCCCGACGCCCTCGACCAGGCCGGAGTGGAGCCGCCGCGGACCTTCGACGCGATGCTGAAGGCCGGCCGGACCGTCTCCGACTCCGGGCTCGCCGCGTTCTCCGTCGCGGGCCAGGACGGCTGGACCCTCACCGACTGGTTCGAGAACGTCTACCTCTCCCAGGCCGGACCCGAGAAGTACGACGCCCTCGCCGCCCACGAGCTGAAGTGGACGGACGCCAGCGTCGTCGAGGCGCTCACCACCCTCGGCACCCTCTTCAAGGACGAACGGCTCATCGCCGGCGGCCGGGACGGCGCCCTCAACACCGACTTCCCGGGCTCCGTCGAGCAGGTCTTCGGACCGAAGGCCGAGGCCGGCATGGTCTACGAGGGCGACTTCGTGGCCGGTGTCGCCAAGGACCAGTTCGGCAGGACCATCGGCGACGACGCCAACTTCTTCCCCTTCCCGGCGGTCGGCGACGGCGAGGCGCCCGTGGTCAGCGGCGGGGACGCCGCCGTCGTCCTGAAGGACGGCAAGAACCGCGAGGCCGCCCAGGCGCTGGTGGAGTTCCTCGCCACCCCGGAGGCCGCCGCCGTATGGGCCGACGCGGGCGGATTCCTCTCCCCGAACAAGAAGGTCGACCCCTCCGCCTACAGCGACGCCGTCACC
This sequence comes from Streptomyces sp. NPDC048002, assembly GCF_040653275.1. Classification (NCBI taxonomy): domain Bacteria; kingdom Bacillati; phylum Actinomycetota; class Actinomycetes; order Kitasatosporales; family Streptomycetaceae; genus Streptomyces; species Streptomyces sp. NPDC048002. The sequence continues at coordinate 8,703 of NZ_JBEZNL010000014.1, forward strand.
CGCGCCACCGCCAAGTCCCTCATAGCAGCCGGGGACTCGGTCCGCTTCGACATGTCCGACCAGGCACCCGCGGCCTTCGGCGGCACCAAGGGCACCGGCGAGTGGAAGATCCTCCAGGACTTCCTGCGCGACCCCGCCGACCCCGAGGCGACCGCGGCGAAGCTGGAGGCCGCGGCGGCCAAGGCGTACAAGGACTGACGCGCCATGACCGCGACCCTCGTCAAGGAGACGAACCCGCCGCCGCCCGTCCCGCTCCCCGAGCGGGCCCGGCGCCTGAGGCGACGCGGACGGATCGTCGCCCTCCTGTTCGCCCTCCCCGCGCTGCTGCTGCTCGGCGCGCTCGTCGTCTACCCCGTGCTGTTCTCCGTCGGCCGCAGCTTCTTCGACGCCTCCGGCACCCGGTTCGTGGGCGGCGACAACTACACGGAGATGTTCCGCGACCCCGCCACCCTCAAGGCCGTCCGCAACACCGCGATCTGGGTGGTGGTGGCCCCGGCCCTGCTCACCGGGCTCGGCCTGATCCTGGCCGTGCTGGTGGAGAAGGTCCGTTGGGCCACCGCGTTCAAACTGCTGCTGTTCATGCCGATGGCGGTGTCCTTCCTGGCCGCCGGCATCGTCTTCCGGCTCGCCTACGACGAGGACCCGGACAAGGGCGTCCTCAACGCCGCCGTGGTCTCCGTGCACGACGCCGTCCGGGGCACCTCGCCCTACCCCACCGCCCGCGCCCGGGAGGGCCAGGGCCTGCTCAGGGCCGCCGACGGCTCGTACCGCACGAGCGGGAGCGTCGCACCGGGCGAGAGCGTCACCCTCGGCCTGGTCGGCGTCCCGCCCGCGGAACTCCCCGCCGGTACCGAACCCGCCCGGGGTGCGGCCGCCCGCCCGGCCGTCCCCGGTGAGCTGAGCGGCGTCGTCTACCTGGACTTCACCCGCGGCGGCGGAGGACGGCAGGGCGAGGTCGATCCGCAGGAGAGCGGGCTGCCCGGGGTCCAGGTGGAGGCGGTGCGCGACGGTCGTACCGCCGCGACCGCGACCACCGCCTCCGACGGTTCCTTCCGCTTCGCGGACCTGGACCGCGGCCCGTACGAGCTACGGCTCCCGGCGTCGAACTTCGCCGCGCCGTACGAGGGGATCTCCTGGCTCGGGCCGGTGCTCGTCACCCCGGCGATCATCGGGGCGTACCTGTGGATCTGGACCGGGTTCGCCATGGTCCTGATCGGCGCCGGTCTGGCGACCCTGCCGAGGGACGCGCTGGAGGCCGCGCGGATGGACGGCGCCAACGAGTGGCAGATCTTCCGGCGGATCACCGTGCCGTTGCTCGCGCCCGTGTTGACCGTGGTCTTCGTGACCCTGGTGATCAACGTGATGAAGGTCTTCGACCTCGTCTACATCATCGCGCCGGGACCGGTGCAGGAGGACGCCACGGTGCTCGCCACCCAGATGTGGCTGGTCTCCTTCGGCGGCGGCAACGACCAGGGCCTCGGCAGCGCCCTCGGCGTGCTCCTGCTGCTGCTCGTCGTGCCCGCCATGGTCTTCAACCTCCGCCGCTTCCGAAGGAGTCAGCGATGAACGTGATCCGCCGGGCCCTCGGCAGCGGTGCGGTGCAGGTCTTCCTGGTGCTGGTCTCGCTGGTCTGGGTCACCCCGCTCGCCGGGCTGCTGATGTCCTCGCTGAGGTCCGCCGAGGACACCGCGCGCGGCGGCTGGTGGACGGTGTTCACCAGTCCCGGCCAGCTGTCCCTGGACAACTACTCGGCGCTGCTGGAGAACGCGGGCATCACCCGGGCGTTCTGGAACACCGTGCTGATCTCGGTGCCGACGACCGTGCTGGTGGTGGTCCTCGCCGCGCTCGCCGGATACGCCTTCGCCTGGCTGGACTTCCCCGGCCGGGACGCGGTCTTCCTGGTCGTGGTCGCGCTGTTGGTGGTGCCGGTGCAGATCGGCCTGCTGCCGGTGGCCAAACTCTTCGGTCAGCTCGGGCTGTTCGGCACGATCCCCGGGGTGGTGCTCTTCCACGTCGCCTACGGGCTGCCGTTCGCGGTGTTCCTGCTGCGCAACTACTTCGCCGAGCTGCCCAAGGAGATGCTGGAGGCCGCGCGGATGGACGGCGGCGGGGAGTGGCGGATCTTCACGCGGCTGGTGCTGCCGGTCGGGCGGCCGGCCATCGCCAGCCTCGCGATCTTCCAGTTCCTGTGGGTGTGGAACGACATGCTGGTCGCGCTGCTCTTCGCGGACAGTGCGTCTCAGCCGTTGACCGTGGAACTCCAGTCCCAGATACGTCAGTTCGGCAGCAACATCGACGTACTGGCGCCGGGGGCCTTCGTCTCGCTGATCGTGCCGGTGATCGTGTTCTTCGCCTTCCAACGGCACTTCGTGCAGGGGGTGATGGCGGGTTCGGTGAAGTAGGTTTCCACCCCCGCCGCCCCTTCCCGTCCCGCCCCCTGGGGGCTCCGCCCCCAGACCCCCGTTCGGCCCCGAAAGGGCCTCGTCCTCAAACGCCGGACGGGCTGAATCCAGCCCCTCCGGCGTTTGAGGAGCGGGGGTTCAGGGGGCGGAGCCCCCTGGGCTCCGCCCCCGGCTCACGCCGAGGCCGGTGGGTACAGTGCGCGCGGCAGCTGGGAGGCCGCTGCCGCGTCCAGGAGCCACAGGGTGCGCTGCCTGCCGTACGCGCCCGCCGCCGGCGCCTGGATCTCACCGGCACCCGACAGGGCGATGGCCGCGGCCTCCGCCTTGTCCTCGCCGGCCGCCAGCAGCCACACCTCACGGGCCGCCCGGATCGCCGGGAGGGTGAGGGTGATCCGGGTGGGCGGGGGCTTCGGCGCGCCGTGCACCCCGACCACCGTCCGCTCGGTCTCCCGGACCGCGGGCAGCTCCGGGAACAGCGACGCGACATGCGTGTCCGGACCGACGCCCAGCATCAGGACGTCGAAGACGGGCACGGACCCATGGTTCTCCGGGCCCGCCGCACGGGCCAGCTCGTCGGCGTACGCGGCCGCGGCGGCCTCCGCGTCCGCACCGAGCGGCCCGTCCGAGGCGGGCATCGCGTGCACCCGCTTCGGATCCAGGGGCACCGCGTCCAGCAGGGCCTCACGGGCCTGCGTGACATTGCGCTCCGGGTCGCCCTCGGGCAGGAACCGCTCGTCGCCCCACCACAGGTCCAGACGCCCCCAGTCGACGGCGTCCCGGGCCGGGGCGGCGGCCAGCGCGGCCAGCAGCCCGTTGCCGTTGCGGCCGCCGGTGAGGACCACGGACGCGTAGCCCCGGGAGGCCTGGGCGTCCACGATCCTCGTGATCAGCCGGGCCGCCGCGGCCTGCGCCATCAGCTCCTTGTCGCGGTGCACGACCAGCTGCGGAGTGCTCACTTCGCCGCCGCCTTCTTCGCCGGAGCCTTCTTCGCTGCCTTCCGGGCCGGCGCCGGAGCCGGCTCGGCCGCCTCCGCCTCCGCCTCGGCCGGAGCCGCCTCGACGGGAGCCGAAGCCGCCGGCTCCTCGGCGCGGACCTGCTCCGCGATGCCCGCGTTCAGCCGCCCCACGCCGAACCGCAGCGCCGAGGCGTAGGTGTCGTCCGGGTCCAGCCGGCGCAGCTCCTCCGCGATCAGCTCGGCGGTCTCCCGCCGCTTCAGCGCGACCGAGCGGTCCGGCTGGCCCTCGATGGACAGGGTGGCCAGCGAGCCGTCCGCCCGGTCCAGGACGATCGGGCCGCAGTCGGTGGCCATCCGTACCGCCGTCAGACCGGGGCCCGAGGACAGCGACCGCTTGACGGGGACGTCCAGCCGGTCCGCGAGCCACATCGCCAGCAGCTCACAGCTCGGGTTGAACTCCTCGCCCTCCACCTCGACGCCCTTGACCTCGCACACGACCTGGTCCAGGGCCGCGGCCAGCATCGAGCGCCAGGGCGTGATGCGGGTCCACGACAGGTCCGTGTCACCGGGGGTGTAGGTGCCCGAGCGGGCCTCCAGGTCCCGTACGGGCTGCTCGGAGGCGTAGGTGTCGGTCACCCGGCGCTGGCCGAGCGCGCCCAGCGGGTCGCTGGCCGGGTCGAGCGGCGCGTTCACCGGCCACCAGACCACGACCGGGGCGTCCGGCAGCAGCAGCGGCAGGACCACCGACTGGGCGTGGTCGACGACCTCGCCGTACAGGCGCAGCACGATCGTCTCGCCGGTGCCCGCGTCCGCGCCCACCCGCACCTCGGCGTCCAGGCGGGACTTCGTACGGTCGCGGGGCGAACGCGAGACGCGCTTGATGACCACGATCGTGCGCGAGGGGTGCTCGCGCGAGGCGTCGTTCGCGGCCTTGAGCGCGTCGTACGCGTTCTCCTCGTCCGTGACGATGACCAGCGTGAGCACCATGCCGACGGCAGGGGTGCCGATCGCCCGGCGCCCCTTCACGAGAGCCTTGTTGATCTTGCTGGCCGTGGTGTCCGTCAGGTCTGTTTTCATGGCCGGCGCCAGCTCCGTCCGTCTCGCTCCAGCATCTCGTCCGCCTCGACGGGACCCCAGGTACCGGCCGGGTACTGGGCCGGTGCGCCGTGCTTGTCCCAGTACTGCTCGATCGGGTCGAGGATCTTCCAGGACAGCTCGACCTCCTCGGTGCGCGGGAAGAGGTTGGAGTCGCCGAGCAGGACGTCCAGGATGAGCCGCTCGTACGCCTCCGGGCTGGACTCCGTGAAGGACTCGCCGTAGGCGAAGTCCATGGACACGTCCCGGATCTCCATCGAGGTGCCCGGCACCTTGGACCCGAAGCGGACCGTGACGCCCTCGTCCGGCTGGACGCGGATCACGATCGCGTTCTTGCCCAGCTCCTCCGTCGCCGTGTGGTCGAAGGGGGAGTGCGGGGCCCGCTGGAAGACCACCGCGATCTCGGTGACCCGGCGGCCCAGCCGCTTGCCGGTGCGCAGGTAGAAGGGGACGCCCGCCCAGCGGCGGTTGTCCACCGACAGTTTGATCGCGGCGTAGGTGTCGGTCTTCGACTTGGGGTCGATGCCCTCCTCCTGGAGGTACCCGACCGCCTTCTCGCCGCCCTGCCAGCCCGCCGCGTACTGCCCGAACACGGTGTCCCGGCCCAGCTCCTTCGGCAGCCGTACCGCGCCGAGCACCTTGGTCTTCTCCGCGGCCAGCGCGTCCGCGTCGAAGGAGGCGGGCTCCTCCATGGCGGTGAGCGCCATCAGCTGGAGCAGGTGGTTCTGGATGACGTCCCGGGCCGCGCCGATGCCGTCGTAGTAGCCGGCCCGGCCGCCGATGCCGATGTCCTCGGCCATCGTGATCTGGACGTGGTCCACGAAGGACCGGTTCCAGATCGGCTCGAACATCGTGTTGGCGAACCGCAGCGCCAGGATGTTCTGGACGGTCTCCTTGCCCAGGTAGTGGTCGATCCGGAAGACCTGGTCGGGGGCGAAGACCTCGTGCACGACCTGGTTGAGTTCCTCGGCCGAGGTGAGGTCGTGCCCGAAGGGCTTCTCGATGACCGCGCGCCGCCAGGAGCCGCCCGTCTGGTCGGCGAGGCCGTGCTTCTTGAGCTGCTGGATGACCACCGGGAAGGAGCGCGGCGGCACGGACAGGTAGAAGGCGAAGTTGCCGCCCGTGCCCTGTGCCTTGTCCAGCTCCTCGATGGTGCCGCGCAGCCGCTCGAACGCCTCGTCGTCGTCGAACGTGCCCTGGACGAACCGCATGCCCTGGATGAGCTGGTGCCAGACCTCCTCGCGGAAGGGGGTGCGGGCATGCTCCTTGACCGCGTCGTGGACCTCCTGTGCGAAGTCCTCGTGGGCCCACTCCCGCCGGGCGAAGCCGACCAGCGAGAAGCCCGGCGGCAGCAGACCCCGGTTCGCGAGGTCGTACACCGCGGGCATGAGCTTCTTTCGTGACAAATCGCCCGTGACGCCGAAGATCACCAGGCCCGACGGCCCCGCGATGCGCGGGAGCCGTCGGTCGGCGGGGTCACGGAGCGGATTCGCTCCGGAACCGGAAATGGGGGCCAAGGTGTCAGCCCTCCGAGGGGGCGAGGCGCTCCAGCTCCGCCTCGGTCGACTTGAGCAGGTCGTTCCAGGACGCCTCGAACTTCTCGACGCCCTCGTCCTCCAGCAGCTGCACCACGTCGTCGTACGCGATCCCGAGCTTCTCGACGGCGTCGAGCTCGGCGCGGGACTGCTCGTAGGTGCCGGCCACCGCGTTGCCGCGGATCCGGCCGCCCTCCTCGGTCGCCCGGAGGGTCGCCTCCGGCATCGTGTTGACCGTGTTCGGCGCGACCAGCTCGTCGACGTACAGGGTCGCCTTGTAGGCCGGGTCCTTGACGCCGGTGGAGGCCCACAGCGGACGCTGCTTGTTGGCGCCCGCCTTCTCCAGCGCGTTCCAGCGGTCGGTGGCGAACACCTCCTCGTACGCCTGGTAGGCCAGGCGCGCGTTGGCGACGCCGGCCTTGCCACGCGCGGCCTTGGCCTCGTCGGTGCCCAGCGCGTCGATCCGCTTGTCGATCTCGGTGTCCACCCGGGACACGAAGAAGGACGCCACCGAGTGGATCAGGGACAGGTCGAGCCCCTTCTCCCGGGCCTTCTCCAGACCCGCGATGTACGCGTCCATGACCTCGCGGTACCGCTCCAGCGAGAAGATCAGGGTCACGTTGACGCTGATGCCGTTGCCGATCACCTCGGTGATCGCCGGCAGACCCGCCTTGGTGGCCGGGATCTTGATCAGGGTGTTGGGGCGGTCGACCAGCCAGGCCAGCTGCTTGGCCTCGGCCACGGTCGCCCGGGTGTGGTGGGCGAGCCGCGGGTCGACCTCGATCGACACCCGGCCGTCCTGCCCGCCGGTCGCCTCGAAGACCGGGTGCAGGATGTCGGCGGCGTCCCGGACGTCCGCCGTGGTGATCATGCGGACCGCCTCCTCGACGGTGACCTTGCGGGCGGCGAGGTCGGCGAGCTGCTGCTCGTAACCGTCGCCCGACGAGATCGCCTTCTGGAAGATGGTCGGGTTGGTGGTGACGCCCACGACGTGCTGCTGGTCGATCAGCTCGGCGAGGTTGCCGGACGTGATCCGCTGGCGCGACAGGTCGTCCAGCCAGATCGCGACGCCTTCTTCGGAGAGGCGCTTGAGTGCGTCTGTCATGGAATTACATCTCCTACGTGTCGTATGTCGGCGTCAGCGCCGGGCGGCGGCGAGGGACTCCCGCGCCTGGGCGGCCACGTTCTCGGCAGTGAAGCCGTACTCCTCGAAGAGCACCTTGCCGTCGGCCGAAGCACCGAAGTGCTCCAGGGAAACGATGCGGCCGGCGTCCCCGACGTACTTGTGCCAGGTGAGCCCGATACCGGCCTCCACCGCGACACGCGCCCTGACCGAGGGCGGCAGGACGCTGTCCCGGTACCCCTGGTCCTGCTCCTCGAACCACTCCGCGCAGGGCATCGACACGACGCGCGTCGCGACCCCGTCGGCCTCCAGCCGCTCACGCGCCTCCACGGCCACGTGCACCTCGGAACCGGTGGCGATCAGGATCACCTCGGGCGTCCCCGTCGAAGCCTCGAACAGGACGTAACCGCCGTTGGCCGCGTCCTCGTTGGGCTCGTAGGTCGGCACACCCTGACGGGTCAGCGCCAGGCCGTGCGGGGCACCCTTGCCGAAGACCTTCGTGTACCGCTTGAGGATCTCTCGCCAGGCGATGGCGGTCTCGTTGGCGTCCGCGGGGCGGACCACGTTCAGACCCGGGATCGCGCGCAGCGAGGCGAGGTGCTCGACCGGCTGGTGGGTCGGGCCGTCCTCACCGAGACCGATGGAGTCGTGCGTCCACACGTACGTCACCGGCAGGTGCATCAGGGCCGACAGACGTACGGCGTTGCGCATGTAGTCGGAGAACACCAGGAAGGTGCCGCCGTAGACGCGGGTGTTGCCGTGCAGCGTAATGCCGTTCATCTCCGCGGCCATGGAGTGCTCGCGGATACCGAAGTGGATCGTGCGGCCGTAGGGGTCGGCCTCCGGCAGCGGGTTGTCCGCGGGGAGGAACGACGACGTCTTGTCGATCGTCGTGTTGTTGGAGCCGGCCAGGTCGGCCGAGCCGCCCCACAGCTCCGGGACGACCGGGCCGAGCGCCTGGAGCACCTTGCCGGACGCGGCACGGGTGGCGACACCCTTGCCGGGCTCGAAGACCGGGATGGCGGACTCCCAGCCCTTGGGCAGCTCGCCGGCGTTGATCCGGTCGAACTCGGCGGCCCGCTCCGGGTTGTTGCTGCGCCACTCCTGGAAGGACTTCTCCCACTCCGCCTTGGCCTGACGGCCGCGCTCCAGCGCCTGGCGGGTGTGGCCGATGACCTCGTCGGAGACCTCGAAGCTCTGCTCCGGGTCGAAGCCGAGGACCCGCTTGGTCGCCGCGACCTCGTCGTCGCCGAGCGCCGAGCCGTGCGCGGCCTCGGTGTTCTGGGCGTTCGGGGCCGGCCAGGCGATGATCGAGCGCATCGCGATGAAGGACGGCCGGTCGGTGACGGCCTTGGCCTTCTGCACGGCCTCGAAGATCCCGGCCGGGTCGAGGTCGCCGTTGGCCTGCGGCTCGACGCGCTGCACATGCCAGCCGTAGGCCTCGTACCGGGCGGTGACCTCCTCGGAGACGGCCGTCTCCGTGTCGCCCTCGATCGAGATGTGGTTGTCGTCCCACAGCAGGATCAGGTTGCCCAGCCGCTGGTGGCCGGCGAGCGAGGACGCCTCGGCGGAGATGCCCTCCTGGAGGCAGCCGTCACCGGCGACGCAGAAGATGTGGTGGTCGAAGGGCGACTCGCCGGTGGGAGCCTCCGGGTCGAACAGACCGCGCTCGTAGCGGGCGGCCATCGCCATGCCCACCGCGTTGGCGACACCCTGGCCGAGCGGGCCCGTGGTGGTCTCGACGCCGACGGTGTGGCCGTACTCCGGGTGACCGGGCGTCTTGGAGCCCCAGGTCCGGAACGACTTCAGATCGTCCAGCTCCAGGCCGAAGCCGGCCAGGTAGAGCTGGGTGTAGAGGGTCAGGGACGAGTGTCCCGCGGACAGCACGAAGCGGTCCCGGGCGACCCAGTCCGCGTCCGCGGGGTCGTGCCGCATCACCTTCTGGAAGAGGGTGTACGCGGCGGGCGCAAGGCTCATCGCCGTACCGGGATGGCCGTTGCCGACCTTCTGTACGGCGTCGGCGGCCAGGACGCGGGCGGTGTCAACGGCCCGCTGGTCCAGCTCGGTCCACTCGAGGTCTGTGGTGGTCGGCTTGGTGCTCACCCTGGGTCAGGGCTCCTCTCCACATGTCACGCATTGTCGAATGCCGGTGCACGGGGCGCCCCGGACGTTGTCGAGCCTACCCCCGTATGTACGTGCGTTTTTTCGAGTCATTCCAGACTGCCGGGACTCGCCGGTATCCGCCTCCCGACTGGCCCGTTCCATGTTCGGCAAGTGAATACGGAGCCGCTCGAACGAGTGCTCAATCGAGTGTCGATCGGCTCTTCCGGCGGTGCTCCCCAACACGAGGCCACCCCCGCGAATGTCCGGGTCTGGGCAACGTCTACAGTGGCGTGGTACGCGCGAGCCTTTACCCGGACTTCACACGGGCGGGCTTGCTGGGATGTCTCTGTCAGGGGTGTGCGTGACGGCCGTTGAATCCCGTCCACCGGGGATTGTCGGGACGAGCCAGAGCCCGATGCGGCGGCCGATCGGGGCCCGGGTCATGGCGTTCGTCGCGCTGACCAAGCCGCGGATCATCGAGCTGCTGCTGATCACCACCGTGCCGGTGATGTTCCTGGCGGAGCAGGGCGTGCCCGATCTGGGGCTCGTGCTGCTGACCTGCCTCGGCGGCTACCTCTCCGCGGGCGGCGCCAACGCGCTGAACATGTGGTTCGACCGTGACATCGACGCGCTGATGGACCGCACCTCGCAGCGCCCGCTGGTCACCGGCATGGTCAGCCCGCGCGAGTGCCTCGCCTTCGGCATCACCCTGGCGGTCGTCTCCACCCTGCTCTTCGGCCTCGCCGTCAACTGGCTGTCCGCCTGGCTCGCCCTCGGCGCGCTCCTCTTCTACGTCGTCGTCTACACGATGATCCTCAAGCGCCGTACCTCGCAGAACATCGTCTGGGGCGGCATCGCGGGCTGCATGCCGGTGCTGATCGGCTGGTCCGCGGTCACGAACTCGCTGTCGTGGGCGCCGGTCATCCTCTTCCTGGTGATGTTCTTCTGGACGCCGCCGCACTACTGGCCGCTGTCCATGAAGGTGAAGGACGACTACGCCCGGGTGGGCGTGCCGATGCTCCCGGTCGTCGCCTCCAACAAGGCCGTCGCCCAGCAGATCGTGCTCTACAGCTGGGTCATGGTCGCGGTCTCGCTGCTGCTGACCCCGCTCGGCTACACCGGCTGGTTCTACACGCTGGTCGCCCTGGTGGCGGGCGGCTGGTGGCTGTGGGAGGCGCACGCCCTGCAGAACCGGGCGAAGGCCGAGGTGACGGGCGCGAAGCTGAAGGAGATGCGGCTGTTCCACTGGTCCATCACCTATGTCTCGCTGCTCTTCGTCGCGGTCGCGGTGGACCCCTTCCTGAGGTAAGGGTCACTCCGCCCCGCCGTCGCGGATCGATCTACCCGTCGGTAGCATCCTGGCCATGGCAGACACGCAAGCGGTTGACGCGAAGGCCGAGCGCCGGGCGGCCAAGCTGGCAAAGCAGATCGGCGCCTTCTCCAAGGCACACGGCGGCGCCGAGGGCCAGGTGGCCTACCTCGGCGAGCGCGGTGCCCGGATCGCCCTGGTCGGCGCGGACGGCGAGTGGGGCAACCTGGTGGCCCCCACGTATCCGATCGCCGAAGAGGCGGTGCGCAAGGCGGGCATCACCGTTCACGAGGAATTCGACGGCGAGTTCGCCGCGAAGTTGCGGACCGGCCCGTACGAGTGGTCCCGGATGGCCGGGATCCAGATCGGCGGCCCGAGCAACGGCTGAGGAAGCCGCCCGCGCGGAGGAAGCCGCCCGCGTCGAGGAAGCCGCCCGCGCCCCCACACCTGAACCCCGGTTCACCCGTTAAGCCCTGTAAAGGCGAGCACGGGAGTGCCGGATGATCGAAACGCCGTCCCTCGTGGACCAGTACTGCCACGGGGTGCTGCGCACGGAGCTGGGCCTCGGCACCTTCGAGGCCCGGCTCGCCCGCACCGAGGGTCCGCCGGCGCCCGGCACCACCCTCTTCGACACCCAGACGGGCTTCGCCGTACGGCGCTGGTGCCCTCCGCTGCTCGGTCTGGAACCGCACTGTCCGCCCGCCCGCTATCTGGCCCGCCGTCGTGAACTCGGCGTACTGGAGGCGGGCCGGCGGCTGTTGCGCGGCAGCGGCATCACCACCTACCTGGTCGACACCGGTCTCCCCGGCGACCTCACCGGACCCGAGGAACTGGCCACGGCCGGCCAGGCGCGGGCGCACGAGATCGTCCGTCTGGAACTCCTCGCGGAGCAGGTCGCCGACACCTCCGGGACCGTGGAGTCCTTCCTCGCCAATCTCGCCGAGTCGGTGCACGCCGCCGCCGGCCACGCCGTCGCCTTCACCTCCATCGCGGGGGTACGGCACGGACTGGCGCTGGCCCCCGAACCGCCGGGACCGGGCGAGGTGCGCGGCGCCGCCGGGCGCTGGCTGGCCGGGCGCCGGGTGGGCGGTGAACTGACCGACCCGGTGCTGTTACGGCACCTGCTGTGGAGCGCGGTCGCCTCCGGGCTGCCGCTGCAACTGCACGCGGGGCTGGGCGAGCCGGGCCTGCGCATCGACCGCACGGACCCGGTGCTGCTCACCGACTTCGTCCGCGCCACGGCCGGACTCGGCACCGACCTGATCCTGCTGCACGGCTACCCCTACCACCGGCACGCCGCCCATCTGGCCGGCGTCTTCCCGCACGTCTACGCCGACTCCGGCGCCGCTCTGGTCCGCACCGGCGCCCGGGCCGCGACCGTACTGGCGGAGATCCTGGAACTCGCCCCCTTCGGCAAGATCCTCTTCTCCACCGGCGCCCAGGAACTCCCCGAACTGCACGTCGTCGGCGCCCGCCTCTTCCGCGAGGCCCTGGGCCGGGTGCTCGGCACCTGGGTCGCGGAGGGCGCCTGGTCGCTGACGGACGCGCAACGGGTGGCCGGCCTGATCGCGGCGGGCAACGCCCGGCGGGTGTACGGGCTGGAGTGAGCCGGACAGACTGGGCGGATGGAGACCGAGGAGTTGCTCGACCACTTCGTCCGCGCTCTGACGCCTCTGGCCCCGGAGGCCGTCTGGGCCCACGGCTCCCTCGCCGGCGGCGACTACCAGGAGGGCCGCAGCGACCTGGATCTGATCGCGGTGCTGCCCCGTCCCCTGACCCCGGGCGTCGTGTGGAGGCTCGCCCTGCTGCACGCCCGGCTGCGTGCCGAGCCGCTCGCGGCGAAGCTCCACTGCACGTACCTCACGCCGGACACGGCGCACGATGCCGGGCGCGGCCATCTGACCTGGGCTCACCAGCGGCTCTTCCGACGACCGGTCACCCCCGTGACCCGGCGCGAGCTGCACACCTTCGGACGGGTCCTGCACGGGCGCGGCCCCACCGGGCTGCTGCCGGCGGTCCCGGACCGTGAACTGAGCGCGTTCGTCGTACGCGATCAGCGGGAGTTCTGGCGGCCCGCCGTCGGAGAGGCCCGGCTGTGGACCCAGGAGGTCTGGGTCGACCTCGGAATGATCACCCTTGCCCGCGCCACGGTCACCGCGCGCGAAGGACGGCTGATCTCCAAGGGTGAGGCCCTGGACCTGCTGCCCGGACTCGGCGCCCCGGTCGAGGTCGTCGACGACATCCGACGACGCCGCTACGGCGATCCCGCGCCGCCGACCGGGGAGTGGACGGCGCGCCGGGCCCGGTTGACCCGGGACTACCTGGGGCCCGCCATCGACGCGCTCACCACGTCGGCCTGAGGGGGGATCCCGGGGAGCTCGGTCTCCGGCCGTTCCCGCAGGGACAGCAGCACCCGCAGGGTCGCGATCCACACCAGGCAGGAGCCGAACATGTGGGCGCCGACCAGGATCTCGGGGAGGTCGGTGAAGTACTGGACGTAGCCGATGACGCCCTGGCCCAGCAGGACCAGGAAGAGGTCACGGGTGCGGGCCAGCGGGCCGCGGGGCGCGTCGACCGCCTTGAGCACGAACCACAGGGCGAAGGTCAGCGTCACCACGATCCACGCCAGGACCGCGTGCAGCTTGCTCACGTTCTCCCAGTCCAGCGGCATCCGCTCGACCTCGCTGGAGTCGCCCGCGTGCGGTCCGGCGCCGGTGACGACGGTGCCGGCCGCGATCAGCAGCACGGTCACCGCGACCAGGACCCAGACCAGCTGGCTCACCGACCTGCCGACCAGCGGGCGCGGTGCCTCGTCGCCCTCCCGGGTGCGCTGCCACATCACCGTGGCGACCGCGATCAGCGCCGAGGACAGCAGGAAGTGCGCCGCGACCGTGTAGGGGTTCAGGCCGACCAGCACCACGATCCCGCCGAGGATCGCGTTGCCCATCACCACCCAGAACTGCGCCCAGCCCAGCCGGGTCAGGCCGCGCCGGTACGGCTTCTCGGAGCGCGCGGCGATGATCGCCCACCCGACGGCGGCGCACAGCACGTAGGTCAGCATCCGGTTGCCGAACTCGATGTAGCCGTGGATGCCCATCTCGGCGGTGTTGTTGATCGAGTCCTCGGTGCACTTGGGCCAGGTCGGGCAGCCGAGGCCCGAGCCGGTCAGCCGCACCGCGCCGCCGGTGATCACGATGACCACCGACATGACGAGCGCGGCGAGGGCCGCCCGCTGAACCGTCCTCGGATCCGGGGTCCAGCGTGCGGCGATGAAGGCGAGCGGGTTGCGCACGGCCGCGATGGCGTCGGCGCGGTTCAGATTCGGCACGCGGACCATCGTAGGCCCGGGTTTGTGCACGCGTTCACGAGGGTCCCGCCCGGCTCACTCCCAGCGGAAGAACTTCCCCGCCGCGGCCAGGCCCACGACCGCCCACACCGCGAGGATCCCCAGGTCGCCCCAGGGCATCGCGGCCCCGTGCTGGAGCACGTCCCGCAGTCCCTCCGACAGGGCCGTGATGGGCAGCAGACCGAGCACGTCCTGGGCCGCCTGCGGGAACTTGTCCAGCGGCACGACCACCCCGCCGCCGACGAGCAGCAGCAGGAAGACCAGGTTGGCGGCGGCCAGCGTGGCCTCCGCCTTCAGGGTGCCCGCCATCAGCAGACCGAGCCCCGAGAACGCGGCCGTGCCCAGCACCAGCAGCAGCGCCACGGCCACCGGGCCGCCCTTCGGGTCCCAGCCGAGGGACAGCGCGATCACCGTCACCAGCAGCACCTGGAGCACCTCGGTGACCAGCACCGACAGGGTCTTCGCCGTCATCAGGCCCCAGCGCGGCAGCGGGGAGGAGGCCAGCCGCTTCAGGACGCCGTAGCGCCGCTCGAAGCCGGTGGCGATGGCCTGCCCGGTGAACGCCGTCGACATCACGGCGAGCGCCAGGATGCCGGGGGCGAGGAAGTCGACGGACTCGCCCTCGCCGGTGTCCACGACGTCCACGGTGCTGAACAGGACCAGCAGCAGCGTCGGGATCACCACGGTGAGCAGCAGCTGCTCACCGTTGCGCAGGAGCATCCTCGTCTCCAGCGCGGCCTGGGCCATGATCATGCGGGGGAGCGGCGCGGCTCCGGGCTTCGGGGTGTAGGTACCCGCGGTCACGAACGCAGCTCCCTGCCGGTGAGTTCCAAGAAGACGTCCTCCAGGGTGTGCCGTTCCACCGAGATGCGGTCCGGCATCACCCCGTGCTGCGCGCACCAGGAGGTGACCGTGGCGAGCAGCTGGGGGTCGACCTTGCCGGCCACCCGGTACGAGCCCGGGGTCACCTCGGCGGCCGTGCTGTCGGCGGGCAGCGCCTTCAGCAGGGAGGCGACGTCGAGGCCGGGGCGGCCGGTGAAGCGCAGGGTGTTCTCGGCGCCGCCGCGGCACAGCTCCTCGGGGGAGCCCTGCGCGACGACCCGGCCCGCGTCGATGATCGCCACGTCGTCGGCGAGCTGCTCGGCCTCGTCCATGTGGTGCGTGGTGAGGATCACCGACACGCCGTCCGCGCGCAGGTCCCGGATCAGGTCCCAGGTGGACCGACGGGCCTGCGGGTCGAGGCCGGCCGTCGGCTCGTCCAGGAACACCAGTTCCGGTCGTCCCACCACGGCCATCGCCAGCGCGAGCCGCTGCTGCTGTCCGCCGGACAGGCGCCGGTAGCTCGTGCGGCCGCAGCCGCCCAGGCCCAGCCGCTCGATCAGGGCGTCCACGTCCAGCGGGTGGGCGTGCAGCCGGGCCACGTGGCGGAGCATCTCGTCGGCGCGGGCGCCCGAGTACACACCCCCGGACTGGAGCATGACGCCGATCCTGGGGCGCAGCTCCCCGGACTGCCGGACCGGGTCGAGGCCGAGGACCCGCACGGTCCCGGAGTCGGGCGTGCGGTACCCCTCGCAGGTCTCGACGGTGGTGGTCTTGCCCGCGCCGTTGGGGCCGAGCACGGCGGTCACCCCCGCCCGGGCCACCAGGTCCAGGCCGTCCACCGCGGTCTTCGTGCCGTACCGCTTCACCAGGGCCTGCACCTGGACCACGGGCTCAGTTCGCATGGCTCAAGAGTCTAGGGAGCCGCCCGGCCGCCCGGACCCGGGGGTGCCCCCGCCCGAGCGGAGCCGAGAGTGGGGGAGGGTTCAGAACTCCTCGGCGCGGGGCCGGTGGATCTCCAGCCAGCGCCGCGCGTACGCCACCGCGTCCGCCACCGGGAAGAGCCGGGCCTCGGCCGCGCCGACCTGGCCGCGCCGCACCGGACGGTCCCGTTCGAAGTCGTGCCCCAGCTCGTCGAAGCGCTCGGAGCTGATCGACACCTCGGTGACCGTCTCCCAGCCCGCCGGCCCGGGGCGGCCCACCTTCACCGTCGGCGTGGGAATGCGGTACTCGGCCAGGTGGAAGCTCGTACAGGTGTCGTAGCCGGCGCCGAGCATCAGTACCCGGGCGCCGAGCGCCTCCAGCCGGGCCAGCGGGCTCCGCTCGCCCAGCCGGCAGTCGGCGGCGTGCCCGTCGAGCAGCTCTGCCGCGCGCGGTCCGACGGCGGCGAACGAGGTCTGCGGATGGGCGCTGCGCCGGGCGCCGGGCCAGGTCCGTACCGTCTCCGGGATCACGCCCACGCCGCGGGTGGGGGTCACGCGCGGGTCGTAGGCGGGCATCGAGGCGCGGACGGTCTCCCACCACTCCTCGGGCACCGGGGGGTTCGACCAGACCGCGGGGTCGGAGAGGTCGCCGGACTGGGCGGGGACCACGAGGGTGCCGTCGGGACCCAGCGCGTCCAGCAGTCCCTGGACGACGGCGACGGCTCCGCCGCAGACCCAGCCGAGCGAGCTGAGCGAGGAGTGCACGAGGAGGGTTTCGCCGGGTATGACCCCCAGCTCGCCGAGGCCGTCCGCGACGGTCGTCCGGGTGACAAGTGGGCCGGTCGGAGGGGGTGTGGGCATGCCTCGGGAGTGTTCCCGAAGGGGGCCCGGGGCGCCACCGGATTACCTTGTCGTTTGATCGATCAAAGATCGTTTGCCCAGGTCAGATTAGGTATACCTAAGTGACGCAGGGCACCGTCGGAGGGTCCGGACGCGGCTTGCCCGACTCTGAGGAATTACGCAACAATGGCGTTGTGAAAAACGTCGGCGAGTCCCATGAGGAGCTCGCGGCCGGGTTGCGCTCGGACACGTCCACCCGCAACCGGGTCGCGCGGTCCATCCTGGACCACGGCCCGTCGACCGTCACCGAGCTCGCCGGACGGCTGGAGCTCACGCCGGCCGCCGTACGACGGCACCTCGACGCGCTCGTCGCCGAGGACGTCGTGGTCGCGCGCGAACAGCGGGTGTACGGCGCCCGCACCCGGGGACGCCCCGCCAAGGTCTTCGCACTCACCGACTGCGGCCGCGACGCCTTCGACCAGTCGTACGACAAGCTCGCCGCCGACGCCCTGCGCTGGATCCAGGAGCGGTTCGGCGGGGACGAGGCCGTCGTCGCCTTCGCGCGCGCCAGGATCGCCGAGCAGGCGGCCGCGTACCGCGAGGCCATCGAGGCCGCCGCCCCCGACCAGCGGACCGAAGCCCTGGCCAAGGCCTTGAGCGCGGACGGGTACGCTGCTACGGCGCGCAGCGCACCGGTCGGCGAGCAGCTCTGCCAGCACCACTGCCCCGTCGCCCACGTCGCGGAAAAGTTCCCGCAGCTCTGCGAGGCGGAGACCGAGATCTTCTCCCAGCTGCTCGGAACACACGTCCAGCGACTGGCGACCATCGCGCACGGTGACG
Organism: Streptomyces sp. NPDC048002; assembly: GCF_040653275.1. Taxonomy (NCBI): domain Bacteria; kingdom Bacillati; phylum Actinomycetota; class Actinomycetes; order Kitasatosporales; family Streptomycetaceae; genus Streptomyces; species Streptomyces sp. NPDC048002. The sequence continues at coordinate 25,993 of NZ_JBEZNL010000014.1, forward strand.
GCGTCTGCACGACGTTCATCCCCAAGATTTCCCACAACGCATCTGCAAGCACGGCCGGGAGGAACCCCGCATGACTCTCCCCACGGAGACTGCTCACCCCGAACTCGAGGGTCTGGGCAAGTACGAGTACGGCTGGGCCGACTCCGACGAGGCCGGTGCAGCGGCGAAGCGCGGCCTGAACGAGGCTGTCGTCCAGGACATCTCGGACAAGAAGTCCGAGCCGGAGTGGATGACCAAGCTGCGGCTCAAGGGCCTGCGCCTGTTCGAGAAGAAGCCCATGCCGAACTGGGGCTCGGACCTGTCGGGCATCGACTTCGACAACATCAAGTACTTCGTGCGGTCCACGGAGAAGCAGGCGGAGTCCTGGGAGGACCTGCCCGAGGACATCAAGAACACCTACGACAAGCTGGGCATCCCGGAGGCCGAGAAGCAGCGCCTCGTCGCCGGTGTCGCCGCCCAGTACGAGTCGGAGGTCGTCTACCACCAGATCCGTGAGGACCTGGAGGAGCAGGGCGTCATCTTCCTCGACACCGACACCGCGCTGAAGGAGCACCCGGAGCTCTTCAAGGAGTACTTCGGCACCGTCATCCCGGTCGGCGACAACAAGTTCGCGTCGCTGAACACGGCCGTGTGGTCGGGCGGCTCCTTCATCTACGTCCCGCCGGGCGTCCACGTGGAGATCCCGCTCCAGGCCTACTTCCGGATCAACACGGAGAACATGGGCCAGTTCGAGCGGACCCTGATCATCGTCGACGAGGGTGCCTACGTGCACTACGTCGAGGGCTGCACCGCCCCGATCTACAAGTCGGACTCGCTGCACTCCGCGGTCGTCGAGATCATCGTCAAGAAGAACGCCCGCTGCCGCTACACGACCATCCAGAACTGGTCGAACAACGTCTACAACCTGGTCACCAAGCGCGCCGTCGCCTACGAGGGCGCGACCATGGAGTGGATCGACGGCAACATCGGCTCCAAGGTGACGATGAAGTACCCGGCCGTCTACCTGATGGGCGAGCACGCCAAGGGCGAGACCCTGTCCATCGCCTTCGCGGGCGAGGGCCAGCACCAGGACGCCGGCTCCAAGATGGTCCACATGGCGCCGAACACCTCCTCCAACATCGTCTCGAAGTCCGTGGCGCGCGGTGGCGGCCGTACCTCCTACCGCGGTCTCGTCGAGATCGGTGAGGGCGCCGCCGGATCCAAGTCGAACGTGCTGTGCGACGCGCTGCTCGTCGACACCATCTCCCGCTCCGACACGTACCCCTACGTGGACGTCCGCGAGGACGACGTGTCCATGGGCCACGAGGCGACCGTCTCCAAGGTCTCCGAGGACCAGCTCTTCTACCTGATGAGCCGCGGACTCTCCGAGTTCGAGGCGATGGCGATGATCGTGCGCGGCTTCGTCGAGCCGATCGCCAAGGAGCTGCCCATGGAGTACGCCCTCGAACTCAACCGGCTGATCGAGCTGCAGATGGAGGGCGCGGTCGGCTAGTTCCGGCCCGCACCGCAAGCAGCCAGTACATCTGACGCAGGAAAGAGAGCAGACCGACAGCCATGGCTGAGGCTCAGAACTCCCCGGTGGGCAGCAGCACCACCGCAGGCGCCATCGCGGTGGCCGCCGAATCGACCGTCGCCACGCGCATGAGCGCGCCGCCGTCCTTCGACGTGGCCGACTTCCCGGTCCCGCACGGACGCGAGGAGGAGTGGCGCTTCACTCCTCTGGAGCGCCTGCGCGGCCTGCACGACGGCACCGCCGTCGCCACCGGTGACGGCGTGAAGGTCACCGTCGAGGCGCCCGCGGGTGTCGTCGTCGAGACCGTCGGCCGCGACGACGCGCGGCTCGGCCGGGCCGGCACCCCCGTGGACCGGGTCGCGGCCCAGGCGTACTCCGCCTTCGAGGCGGCCTCCGTGGTCACCGTGCCCAAGGAGACCGTGCTCACCGAGCCGATCCGCATCGCGGTGCACGGCGAGGGCGGCACCGCCTTCGGCCACCAGGTCGTCGAACTCGGCGCCTTCGCCGAGGCCGTCGTGGTCATCGACCACACCGGTGACGCGGTGCTCGCCGCCAACGTCGACTACGTCCTCGGCGACGGCGCCAAGCTGACCGTCGTCTCCGTCCAGGACTGGGACGACAAGGCCGTGCACGTCGGCCAGCACAACGCCCTGGTCGGCCGGGACGCGAGCTTCAAGTCCGTCGTGGTCACCTTCGGCGGCGACGTCGTGCGTCTGCACCCGCGCGTCAACTACGCGGGCACCGGCGGCGAGGCCGAGCTGTTCGGCCTGTACTTCACCGACGCCGGCCAGCACCAGGAGCACCGCCTCCTGGTCGACCACGACACCCCGCACTGCAAGTCGAACGTCGTCTACAAGGGCGCGCTCCAGGGCGAGCAGGCGCACGCGGTGTGGATCGGCGACGTGCTGATCGAGGCCAAGGCCGAGGGCACCGACACCTACGAGATGAACCGCAACCTGGTCCTCACCGACGGCGCCCGCGTCGACTCGGTGCCGAACCTGGAGATCGAGACCGGCGAGATCGTCGGCGCCGGCCACGCCTCGGCGACCGGCCGCTTCGACGACGAGCAGCTCTTCTACCTGATGTCCCGCGGCATCCCGCAGCACGAGGCCCGCCGCCTCGTCGTCCGCGGCTTCTTCGCCGAGCTGGTCCAGCAGATCGGTGTCGCCGACATCGAGGAGCGGCTCCTCGCGAAGATCGAGGAGGAGCTGGAGGCTTCGGTCGCATGACGACCTTCGTACGCGTCTGCGGGCTGAGCGAGCTGGAGGAGGACACCCCGAAGCGGGTGGAACTCGACGGCACGCCGGTCTCGGTCGTCCGTACCGAGGGGGAGGTGTTCGCCATCCACGACATCTGCTCCCACGCGAACGTCTCGCTCTCCGAGGGCGAGGTGGAGGACTGCCAGATCGAGTGCTGGCTGCACGGCTCCGCGTTCGACCTCCGCACCGGCAAGCCGTCCGGCCTTCCCGCGACGCGCCCCGTCCCCGTATACCCCGTAAAGATCGAAGGGGACGACGTGCTCGTCTCCCTCAACCAGGAGTCCTGAGGCACCCATGGCTACGCTTGAAATCCGAGACCTGCGCGTCACCGTCGAGGCCGACAACGCCGAGAAGGAGATCCTCAAGGGCGTCGACCTCACCGTGAAGCAGGGCGAGACGCACGCCATCATGGGCCCCAACGGCTCCGGCAAGTCGACCCTCGCCTACTCCCTCGCCGGTCACCCGAAGTACACGATCACCGGCGGCACCGTCACCCTCGACGGCGAGGACGTCCTGGAGATGTCCGTCGACGAGCGCGCCCGCGCCGGCCTCTTCCTGGCCATGCAGTACCCGGTCGAGGTTCCCGGTGTCTCCGTGTCGAACTTCCTGCGCACCTCCGCCACCGCCGTCCGCGGCGAGGCCCCCAAGCTGCGCACCTGGGTCAAGGAGGTCAAGGAGGCCATGGAGCGCCTCAACATGGACCCCTCCTTCGCCGAGCGCAACGTCAACGAGGGCTTCTCCGGCGGTGAGAAGAAGCGCCACGAGATCCTCCAGCTGGAGCTGCTCAAGCCGAAGGTCGCGATCCTCGACGAGACCGACTCCGGTCTGGACGTCGACGCCCTGCGCGTCGTCTCCGAGGGCGTCAACCGCGTCCGCGAGACCGGCGAGGTCGGCACCCTGCTGATCACGCACTACACGCGCATCCTGCGCTACATCAAGCCCGACCACGTGCACGTCTTCGCAGGCGGCAGGATCGTCGAGTCCGGCGGTGCCGAGCTCGCCGACAAGCTGGAGAACGAGGGCTACGAGGCTTACACGAAGGGTGGCGCATCCGAGTGACACAGCTGCCGGGCCTCCTCGACACCGAGGCGATCCGCAAGGACTTCCCCGTCCTGGACCGCCAGATCCACGACGGCAAGAAGCTCGTGTACCTGGACAACGCGGCGACCTCGCAGAAGCCGCGCCAGGTGCTGGACGCCCTGAGTGAGTACTACGAGCGCTACAACGCCAACGTCCACCGCGGTGTGCATGTGCTCGCCGAGGAGGCCACGGCGCTGTACGAGGGCGCGCGCGACAAGGTCGCCGAGTTCATCAACGCGCCCAGCCGCGACGAGGTGATCTTCACCAAGAACGCCTCCGAGTCGCTCAACCTCGTGGCGAACATGCTGGGCTGGGCCGACGAGCCCTACCGCGTGGACGCCGAGACCGAGATCGTCATCACGGAGATGGAGCACCACTCCAACATCGTGCCGTGGCAGCTGCTCGCGCAGCGCACGGGCGCGAAGCTGAAGTGGTTCGGCCTGACCGACGACGGCCGGCTCGACCTGTCGAACATCGACGAGATCATCACCGAGAAGACGAAGATCGTCTCCTTCGTTCTGGTGTCGAACATCCTCGGCACGGTCAACCCGGTCGAGACGATCATCCGCCGGGCGCAGGAGGTCGGTGCGCTGGTCTGCATCGACGCCTCGCAGGCGGCGCCGCACATGCCGCTGGACGTGCAGGCCCTCCAGGCCGACTTCGTGGCCTTCACCGGCCACAAGATGTGCGGCCCGACCGGCATCGGTGTGCTCTGGGGCCGCCAGGAACTGCTGGAGGACCTGCCTCCGTTCCTCGGCGGCGGCGAGATGATCGAGACGGTGTCGATGCACTCGTCGACGTACGCCCCCGCTCCGCACAAGTTCGAGGCGGGCACCCCGCCGATCGCCCAGGCGGTCGGTCTGGGCGCGGCGATCGACTACCTCAACTCGATCGGCATGGACAAGATCCTCGCCCACGAGCACGCGCTCACCGAGTACGCGGTGCGCCGGCTCCAGGAGGTGCCCGACCTCAGGATCATCGGCCCCACCACGGCCGAGGACCGGGGCGCGGCGATCTCCTTCACGCTCGGCGACATCCACCCGCACGACGTCGGCCAGGTGCTGGACGAGGAGGGCATCGCGGTCCGGGTGGGCCACCACTGCGCCCGTCCGGTCTGCCTGCGCTACGGAATTCCCGCGACCACGCGAGCGTCGTTCTATCTGTACTCCACCCCGGCCGAGATCGACGCACTGGTCGACGGCCTGGAGCACGTACGGAACTTCTTCGGCTAGGGGACGAGCGATCGCATGAAGCTGGATTCGATGTACCAGGAAGTCATCCTGGACCATTACAAGAACCCGCACGGGCGGGGCTTGCGGGACGGTGACGCCGAGGTGCACCACGTCAACCCGACGTGCGGCGACGAGATCACACTCCGCGTGAAGTACGACGGCACGACCATCAAGGACGTGTCGTACGAGGGCCAGGGCTGTTCGATCAGCCAGGCCTCCGCCTCCGTGCTGAACGAGCTGCTGGTCGGCAAGGAGCTGTCGGACGCGCAGCGCATCCAGGAGACCTTCCTGGAGCTGATGCAGTCCAAGGGCAGGATCGAACCCGACGACGCGATGGAGGAGGTGCTGGAGGACGCGGTCGCGTTCGCCGGTGTCTCCAAGTACCCGGCCCGGGTCAAGTGCGCTCTCCTGAGCTGGATGGCGTGGAAGGACGCGACGGCCCAGGCCCTGGACGGAGCCGACGCCGAAAGGAAGACGGCATGAGTGACACCGTGGAGATGAAGCCGGCCTCCGAGGAGGAGGTCCGCGAGGCCCTGTACGACGTGGTCGACCCCGAGCTGGGCATCGACGTCGTCAACCTCGGCCTGATCTACGGCATCCACATCGACGACGCGAACATCGCGACGATCGACATGACCCTGACCTCGGCGGCCTGTCCGCTGACCGATGTCATCGAGGACCAGGCCAAGTCCGCCACGGACGGCCTCGTCAACGAGCTGCGCATCAACTGGGTCTGGATGCCGCCGTGGGGCCCGGACAAGATCACGGACGACGGCCGGGACCAGCTCCGGGCGCTCGGCTTCAACGTCTGACGCGCACCCAGCGAACCGGCAAGCGGCGGTGCCCTCACGGGGGCGCCGCCGCTTCCGTGTTCCCTCAGCCCACCAACCCCTCAGCCCACCAACCCCTCAGCCCACCAACCCCTCAGCCCACCAGCCGGAACGACGCGTCCGCGCGGAACAGCTCGCTCGACTGGTAGGGATCCAGCCGGAGCCGGAAGTTCTTGTGGCGCAGATAGCGGCCCGGGTAGTTCACCGACTCCAGCATGACCGCGCCGCTCGGTGAGCCGGCGCGCGGGCAGAAGGTGGCGTCCTTGGCGAACAGGGCGGAGTCGTCGTCGCGTTCGGCGCGCAGGACGAAGTTCTGGTGGCGCAGGTAGCGGCCGTCGGCCGTGGCGAAGGTGTAGCAGGACGGCTCGGCCAGGCCCTCGACCAGCTCGAAGGCGTCCGGGGACGAGGTCAGGCGGACCAGGCCGTCGCTCACCTCCCAGGAGCGGTCCGGGTAGTTGACCGAGCGGACCGTGCGCAGGTCGGCGGTCGGTTCGGAGGCCGGTTCGGGGGCCGGTTCGGAGGCCGCCGAGGTGGCGGAGGGGCGGGCGGGAGTGCGGCTGGGCGCGGTGGCCGGGGCGGTGCGGGTCGCGCTCGGGCTCCGGCTCGCGGACGGACTGCGGCGCGGGCCGGCGGAGGCGCCGGTGCTCGCGGACGGGCTCGCGTAGGAGATCAGGCCCGGGGGAGCGGTGGTCGTCGAGGGCGCCGCGGACGGTGACGGTTCGTCGGCGGGCCTGCGGGTCATGGCGATCGCCGTCACGCACCCGGCGATCGTGGCGAGGGCGAGGGCCCCGGCGAGCCAGAGGCGGCGGGTGCCCGGGACCCGGCTGCCGTCGGGCGCCCAGCCGCTCTCCCAGGGACGCTCCTCGGGGGGCCGGGACGGGGTGTGTGGCATGCGCGTTCCTTCGGCGGCGGGAGGGTGGGGGGACGGCCGCGGCTTGCGATGGCCCGGTGTACGAACGGTGAAACAGTAGTGGAGGGTGAGGCGGTTCGAGCAGGCGTTTGAGCAATTGAAGCGAGCGCTTTCCACGCGGCATTCCCCACCGCCTTCCCCGCTCCGTTCCGCGCCGCCTTCCGCACCGCCTTCCGCGCCGCCTTCCGCACCGTTGTCCCACCGCATTCCACATTGCTTTCTCAGTGTCGCCCCAGGGCTGTCTCATCCGCCCGAGGCACTGTGGAAGCGTGGCTACCCGTACGCGTCCCGTCTTCGTCCTCGGCTGCCCCCGGTCGGGCACCACCCTTCTCCAGCTGATGCTGCACGCGCATCCCCGGATGGCGCTGCCACCGGAGACCCGGTTCGTGCTGCCCGCCTACGAGAGCCGGCTGGGCTTCGGGGACCTGCGGGACGACGGCAACCGCGCGGCGCTCGCCCGCTGGATCACCGCGCGGCCCCAGACGCGCTTCGACGAACTCGGCCTGGACGCGACCGCGGTGGCCGACCGCATCGCAGTCGGCCCGCCGACGCTCGGTTCGGCCCTCGGCGTCCCGCTGCGGGCGTACGCAGAGCGGCACGGCAAGGCCCGCTGGGGCGACAAACGGCCCGCGTACGCCCTGCACGTGACGGAGATCCTGCGGCTCTTCCCGGACGCGCAGTTCGTGCACCTGGTGCGCGACGGACGGGACTGCGTGGCCTCGCTGCTCGGGATGCCCTGGTGGCACCGGGGTTTCCACGAGGCGGTGGCGACCTGGGCGCAGGTGATGGACGTGACCCGGCGGTGCGCGCGCCGACTGGGCCCGGACTCCTGGCACGAACTCCGGTTCGAGGATCTCGTGGCCGATCCGGAGGGCCGGCTGCGCGCCCTCTGCGCCTATCTGGGCGAGGAGTACGACCCGGGGATGGCCGAGCCGTACCGCCTCGCGGGGACCGCGGTGCCCGCCCGCAAGACCTGGCACCGGCGCACCCACGGCGCGCTGGACGTCTCACGGGCGGGCAGCTGGCAGCTGAGGCTGACGCCGGATCAGATCCGGCTGTGCGAGGCGGTGCTGGGGGAGCGGCTGCTGCGCCACGGCTACGGGCTCAGCGGGGCCGTACCTCCCGACCCCGCCGAACTGCTGCGCTACCGGAAGGTGGCGGCCCTGCGCGCCGCGGCCCGCGTCAAACGGCACACCGTGGACCGTCTGACGCGGCTGCGCGAGCCGGGACCGGTCGCCTCGGTCCCGATCTGATTTGTGTACGCACGTACACATAGCTGTGTACGCTTGTACGCATGGGTTACCTGACGCTCGCCGGCGCCATAGCGGCCGAGGTGGCCGCGACCACCGCCATGAAGTACAGCGACGGTTTCAGCAGGCTCTGGCCGTCGCTGCTGACGGCACTCGGGTACGTCGTCTCCTTCGTGCTGCTCGCCCAGACCCTGAAGACGGTCGGTATCGGCGCCGCCTACGCCATCTGGGCGGGCGTCGGCACCGCGAGCATCGCCGTCATCGGACTGGTGGCCTTCGGTGAGGCGCTGACCGTCACCAAGGTCGCGGGCATCCTGCTGATCGTCGCGGGCGTCGTCGTCCTGAACCTGGGCGGCGCGCACTGATGGCCCGGCGGCACGACCCCGAGCGGCGGCAACGGATCATCGACGCCGCGATCCGGGTCGTGGGCGAGAAGGGACTCGCGGGCCTGACCCACCGCTCGGTCGCCGCCGAGGCGGACGTTCCGCTCGGCTCGACGACGTACCACTTCGCCACCCTCGACGAGCTGATGGTCGCCGCGCTGCGCCAGGCCAACGAGGGCTTCGCCAAGGTCGTGGCCGCCCGCGCGGACCTGACCGACCCGGCCGCCGACCTGGCCGGCGAACTCGCGGCCTGGATCGGCGCGTGGCTCGCCGGCGACCGCACGGGAGTGGAGCTGGAGTACGAGCTGTACCTGGCCGCCCTGCGCCGTCCCGCCCTGCGCCCGGTGGCCGCCGAGTGGGCGGCGGACCTCGCGGAACTCCTCGGCCGCCGCACGGACCCGGTCACGGCGCGGGCCCTGGTGGCGCTCCTGGACGGCATCTGCCTCCAGGTCCTGCTCACCGGGGTGCCCTACGACGAGGAGTACGCGCGCGAGGTGCTGCGGCGCGTCATCGGTGACCCTGTCGGCTGAACGGCCGCCCGGCACGTGAGATGTCGCGGGCACCGGTTCGCCCCCGCGGCCCCCGCCAAGTTAGGTTGCCCTCATGACCGACACGACCGCAGCTCGCACCACCGGCGCCGTTGCCGCCGGCCTCGCCACGATCGCCGCCGACGGCACCGTCCTCGACACCTGGTTCCCCGCTCCGGAGCTCGCCGCCGAGCCCGGCCCGTCCGGCACCGAACGGCTCTCCGCCGAGCGGGCCGTGGAACTGCTCGGCGAGGGCGCGGCGAAGGCGATCGGACCGGACGCCCGCCGGGGCGTCGAGGTGGTCGCGGTCCGCACGGTCATCTCCTCGCTCGACGCGAAGCCGACCGACGCGCACGACGTCTACCTCCGACTGCACCTGCTCTCCCACCGCCTGGTCAAGCCGCACGGCCAGAGCCTGGACGGCATGTTCGGCTTCCTGGCCAACGTCGCCTGGACCTCGCTCGGCCCGGTCGCCGTCGACGACATCGAGAAGGTCCGTCTCAACGCCCGCGCCGAGGGGCTGCACCTCCAGGTGACGTCCGTCGACAAGTTCCCGCGCATGACGGACTACGTGGCGCCCAAGGGCGTCCGGATCGCCGACGCGGACCGGGTCCGGCTCGGCGCGCACCTCGCCGAGGGCACCACGGTGATGCACGAGGGCTTCGTCAACTTCAACGCGGGCACCCTGGGCACCTCGATGGTCGAGGGCCGCATCTCCGCGGGCGTCGTCGTCGGCGACGGCTCGGACATCGGCGGCGGCGCCTCCACCATGGGCACGCTCTCCGGCGGCGGCAACGTGATCATCTCCATCGGCGAGCGGTGTCTGGTCGGCGCCGAGGCCGGTGTCGGCATCGCGCTGGGCGACGAGTGCGTGGTGGAGGCCGGTCTGTACGTCACCGCCGGCACCCGGGTCACCATGCCCGACGGCCAGGTCGTCAAGGCCCGCGAGCTGTCCGGCGCGTCCAACATCCTCTTCCGCCGCAACTCCGTCACCGGCACGGTGGAGGCCCGCCCGAACAACGCGGTGTGGGGCGGCCTGAACGAGATCCTGCACAGCCACAACTAGGTTCCGTCAGCGTGAGTCGGGGAGCCGGGGAGCCGCGGGTCGGCCCCCGGCTCCCCCTCACGCTTTCACGCCCTCCGCGAAGTCCCGCAGCGCCGCGAAGTCGGGCTCCCTCAGCCCGATCCTCGGATTCACGTGGTGCAGCAGCGCCGGCCCCGCGTGGTGCGCCGCCACGTACGCCTCGTCCGCCGGGCCCTGTTCGTCGTCCACCCACGCGAACGGGCGGCCCGCCGCGTACTCCACGAGCGTCGCCGTTTTCCAGTGCACGCCGTCCGGGCGCTCGGCGAACAGGCTCTCGCCGAAGTCGACCCAGGGCAGCCGGGGCAGGCCCACGACCGGCCCGATCCAGCGATTGGCCGCGTCCATCCACGTGGTGGCCCAGCACAGGTCGTAGTCCAGGGCGAGCAGCGCCGGACCGTGCGCGGGATTCAGCCAGACCCGCAGGGGGCGCCCCGGGCCGGCGGTGGCCCTGATCGTGGTGTAGCCCTCCGGCCGCCGCTCGGGCTTCGCGGCCCACGGGTTCAGGGGGCCGTCGACGTCCAGGAAGAGCAGGGGCCGGGTCACACGCCCACCGTACGGGAGGGGTTCCGTGCGACGCGGGGGCTTTTCCCGCGGTGCGGGCGGTCAGGCGGCGACGAGTTCCTCGTACGTCCGCAGCAGTCCGTCGGCCGTCTCGGCGGGGGCCGGGCGCAGGGGGGCGCGGACCGGGCCCGCGGGGAGGCCCAGGCGGGCGAGCAGGGCCTTGGCGGTGACCGTGCCGGGCAGGCCCGTGTGCATCAGCGCCTCGATCAGCGGGGTGGCCCGTCGCTGGAGGGCGGCGGCCTCCGCGGTCCGCCCGGCGTCGAACGCGTCCAGGACGGAACGGAGTTGAGCCGGTGCCGCGTTGGCGACGGTGCTCACCCAGCCCGCGCCGCCGACCGCGTACAGCGCGAGGTTGTGCTCGTCGCAGCCCGCGTAGTACGCCAGCCCCGTACGGGAGATGACCTTCTGGGCGGCGAGGAAGTCGCCCGAGCAGTCCTTCACCGCCACGATCCTCGGGTGCTCGGCGAGGCGCAGCATCGTCTCCGGCTCGACGCGGACGCCCGTGCGGGCCGGGATGTCGTAGACGGTGAGCGGCAGGCCGCAGGCGTCGGCGACCTCCACGAAGTGCGCTTCGAGCGCGTCCTGCGGCGGCCTGCTGTAGTACGGCGCCACCACCAGCAGTCCGTCCGCGCCCGCCTTCTCGGCCGCCAGGGCGCCCTCCACGGTGTGCCGGGTGTCGAAGGTGCCCACCCCGGCCAGCACGTTCGCCCGGCCGCCCACGGCCTCCCGGACCGCGCGCACCAGAAGGGTCTTCTCCTCGTCCGAGGTGGTCGGGGACTCGCCGGTGGTGCCGGAGAGCACCAGGCCCTCGCAGCCCTCGTCGACCAGGTGCGCGGCGAGGCGCTGCGCCCCGTCGAGGTCGAGGGCTCCCTCCGCCGTGAAGGGGGTGATCATCGCGCACAGTGCGCGGCCGAAGGGGGAGTCGGTGGTCGTCATGGGAGTAGTCTCGGCACCAGTACTGTGAAGCTCCACTTAAATTTTCTAAGCAGTATTGCTAAGTAAAGCTGATTGATCCGATGGAGGCCCTATGTCCAAACCGGGGCGTCATGGGTCACCATGGGCGGACGGTCAACGACCACAGGTCCTGGAGGCGTCATGAAGCTCGGCAAGGCACTCGCCACCGGAGTCGCCGAGGAGCGGCCGCGGATCGACCACGAGGAACTCCGACTCCCGGAGCGCGTCGAGGAGATCGCGGAGGCGAAGGCCCCCGAAGAGGTTCCGGCGGCCCGATGAGGCTGCGGCTTCCGGAGGAACGCCCTGCGGAGCCGCCGACCGGATACAAGATCGCTCACCCGGTGCTGTCCCAGGACGGCGGCCGGGCGGGCTTCACCGGCGTGTCCCTGGGCGGCGCCCTGCCGTACGGAGTCCTGGCCGACGCGTCCTGCGTCTACGGCCTCAGGCACCCGGCACCGCACCGGCGCTGCGACTGCGGCTTCCACTGCGTGCACGAACGGACGGCCGCCGAGGCCCTGTTGTGCACGGCGGAGCACCGTACGGCCGTGCTGCTGGAGGTCACGGTGCTCGGCCGCTACCTCCGCTTCGAACTCGGGTTCCGCTACGCCCGCCAGCGGGTGCGCACCGCCACCGTGGGCCCGTGCGCCTGCGGTGCCGTCGCCGTCGCGCTGGCCGACGCGGGCTGGGGCAGACCGGGTTGGCTGGGCCTGGCGCCCGCCTGCGCCGTCTGCCTGGGCGTCCGCAGGTCCGTCACGCTCGCCGGATTCGCGCGGCTGGCCGGGGAGGGGCTGCGGGTGGTGGCCCGAAAGGGCGCGCCGGTCGCCGCGGCGGAGGAACTCGGAGTGCCCGAACTGGCGGCCGAGGCAGCCCTGTTGCAGGCCCGCCTCGACTGGTTCCAGACCCAGCTGACCCGGCTCGGCGACAACGGGCCCGAGCAGAAGGGGACTTGACCTCGACCAAGGTTGAGGTCGGAGGGTGGTCGGCGTACCGATCACCGACGTACCGGAGGCCGGCCATGACCAGCCGCACCCACGCCCACCCCGACCTCACCCGCCCCGAGACCGGGGCACCCTTCTTCAGCACCTGGCGGGTCGGCAGCCCCGAGCGCCAGGCGGAGACCGTCGAGGCCGTCGCCCGCACCTGGGAGCGCCGCCCCTGGGGCAGCGCCGACCTGCTCGGCTACCACCTCTACGCCGGCCACGACGGCACGACCCTGCTGCACCACTCCCAGTGGCGCAGCGAGCAGGGCTACGAGGCCTTCGTCAAGACCCGCCGTCAGGAGCGCAACGACGAGATCGACACCGCCGTGCCCGGCATCGAACGGGTCCGCCTCGACCGCTACCGGCGCTACCGCAGCCGGGAGCGGGCCGCCGGGGACACCCGGGTGCCGGGCCTGATCGTGACCGTCCGCATCGACTTCGAGCCGGACGCGGCCGGGCGGCGGACCCACTGGGTGGACCTCGTGCTCGACGCCCTGGCCGGGCCGGACGCCGACCCCGGCCTGATCTCCGCCCACTTCCACCTCGGCGCCGACGGCACGCACGTCCTCAACTACGCCGAGTGGGAGAACGACCGGGCCTACGACGAGGCGATCGGCGGGCCGGAGTCACCCCCGTGGGAGCGGGTGCGGACGTACCCGGGGGTGAAGGGGTTCAGCGGCAGCCGGTACCGGCACGCGCTCGGTCTGGTGCCCTGAACGCCGGGGCCCGTCGGCCGGGGGCCGGCCGGACGAGAGGTCCGGCCGGCCCCTGACCGAAGGCGGGGTCACGGCTTGAAGCGCAGCACCTGCGGGTCGTGGTCGCTGATCTGGTCGTTGAACTCCGCGTTGATGTGCACGCTGTCGTACTCGAAGTCGCAGCCGCGCCGGATCGACGGGCTGACCAGGATCTGGTCCAGGACCTGGCTGTTGCCCTGGTAGACGTACGAGTAACGCTCGCCGCGCGGCAGCGACTTGACCGCCGACCACAGGGCGCCGTCGCTCTCCAGGATCTTCGCGGTGTCGGAGAACTCGAAGTCGTTGATGTCGCCGAGCGTGACGACGTCCGCGTTCTTCTGCGTGGCGAGGATGTCCTTGACGAAGGCGTTCACCAGGGTCGCCTGCTGGTGACGCTGGGTCTCCGAGCTGCGCGCCACCGGCTGGTACTGCGAGGTCAGACCCTGGTCGCCGCCCTTGGAGTTGAAGTGGTTGGCGATCACGAAGACCGTGCGGCCCCGGAAGGAGAACTCGCCGGCCAGGGGCTTGCGGCTGGAGCTCCAGGCCGCGTTCGCCGGGTCGATCCGGCCCGGGGAGACCGTCAGGGCGGCCTTGCCGCGCACCTCGGTGACACCGGCGGCCGTCGTGGCGTCGCCGCCCGCGCGGTCGGTGAAGGAGACCCGCTCCGGGTTGAACAGGAACGCCTGGCGGATGTTGCCGCCGGGCTCGCCGCCGTCGGTGTTGTTCGCCGGGTCGATCGAACGCCACTCGTAGCGGGGGCCGCCCGCGGCGACGATCGCGTCGATCAGCTTCTGGAGCGTCTGGTCGGCGGCGACCGTGCCGTCGTTGACCGCGCCGTTGTTGTCCTGGATCTCCTCCAGGGACACGATGTCGGGCGACCGGAGGTTGTGCACGATCGCGGCGGCGTGCGCGTCGAAGGTGGTGTCGGACGGGTCGAGGTTCTCGACGTTGTAGGTGGCGACCGCCAGCTCGCCCCGCTTCTGCTTCTGCGTGGTCTCCCGCTCCAGGCCGCCGCTCTCCAGCGTGCCGAGCTGGTTGGCGACCAGGGTGTAGCCGCCGTACTGGTTGTAGTCCAGCGGGCCCGCGGTGGTGCCGGCGAGGGTGTCACCGACGTTCGCCTTCGGGAAGTCGGCGCTCGCGCCCAGCGACTGGATCTGGATCCGGCCGGTGTTCTGCGAGGTGTACGAGCCGTACACCGTGCCGCCGCCCGAGCTGCGGTTCTCCCACGGCTTCACCGTGACCCACAGCTCGGTGTACGGGTCGGTCGCGCCGACCACGCGGGTGTCGGAGACCTGGACGTTCATGCCCTCCAGGGACTCGTACAGGTCGAGGGCGTACTTCGACGGCCGCAGGGTCAGCCCGTTGATCGAGTTGCCGGCGGCACTGTCGCCCTCGGGGGTGTAAGCGCCCGGCACCGTACGGGAGTTGACGACCGTCGCGGCCGGGACCGCGTTGCCGCTGGAGACCACGGTGAAGGTCGGCCGGGTGATCTCGGTCAGCGCCTGGTTGCCGGAGGTGGCACCGCCGGGCACGTACTCGGTGACGGTGCCGGAGACCGACACCAGGTCGCCGACGGCCACGCCCTTGGGGGTCGAGCTGGTGAAGACGAAGACGCCCTCGCTGGTGGCGGGGTCGGCGTCCGGGTTGGGGTCCTGGATCCAGAAGCCGCGGGACGAGCCGTAGGTACGGATGCCGGTGACGATGCCCGTCACGTCGGTGACCGTCTGGCCGGCGTACGGGGATATCCGGGTGGAGCCCTGGATGTCGTGGATGCGCACCGAGTCGGCGTGCGCGGGAGAGGTCAGAACGATGGTGGACGCGGCGGAACACACCGCGGCGACGGTGAGCGCGGCGAGGCGCGCGGACGACTTGCTCGGCAACGGAATCCCTCCGGGGACGTGCGTGGGCGCCGGGACGAGGGTGGTGCATCAGAAGTGTGGGAGCCGCGACCGGCGGACCGGCGCGACGCGCGTAGAGATTCGGTGAACAGCTGTCCTTCGAATGTCTACGCGCGTAATCTCCTGCCTGGTCACGCCACTTGTCAAGGTTTCGGCCATGTACACCGGCCAACGGGTAGATGAACCGGGCGGCATGGGGCCAAAGCGGTCTAGGCTGAGCGGCTGAGTCGTACGACGTGCCCGAGGAGAACCAGCCGATGTCAGACAGCTCCCCCCTGCCGCCGGTGCGGCTGCGTCCCGAAGCGGAGCTGGCGCGGGACGCGCTGTCCACGCCGCTGCTCTCCCGGGCCGCCCGGCTCGCCCGCTGGGCCGGACCCGGCACCCGTGTCGACGCCGGGGGCGGGCTCGCCGAGGAGCAGCTCCCCGCCGCCGCCGAGGAACTCGGGCTGACCGGCGACGACGCCGCCGCCGACGCCAGTGAGGCATGGCGGGTCGCCGTCGACGCCGGGCTCGTCGAGATCACCGACGAGGAGGAGGGCACCGTCGCGGCCGGCGAGGACTTGGCCGCGCTCACCGGAGGCTCCCCGCACGACGTGCTCGCGGTCTGGCTCGCCGCGCTGGAGACGGTGCTGGCGGACGCCTCCGTGCCCGACCTCGACGACCTGGTCGACGCCATGGACGAGGGCGGCGAGATCGACTTCTCCCGGCTCGACTGGGACCCCGAGGCCGAGGCGGACTTCCTCGACGGGGTGCTCGGCAACCTGTACCTGCTGACCGTCAGCGAGGACGGACCCGGCGAGGCGCCGGTGCCGCTGCCCGCCCTGGCCGCCTCGGTGATCGTGCCCAGCGACATGGGGGAGCCCACCAACGACGTGCTGGAGCAGGTCTCCGACGCGATGATGCGGCTCGACGACCAGTTCCGGATGCTGGAGCCGGTCGGTCTGGTCGCGTACCGGCCCGTCGACGAGGCGCTGATGGCCGACGCCGACGAGGAGCCGTCCGCGCCGGTCGACGAGACGGACGTCTCCCGCTACGGCATGGTGCGCCTGACCCCGCTCGGGCTCTACGGCCTGCGCGCGCGGCTGCTGGAGGCGGGGTTCGAGGCACCCGCCGTCGGCGACCTCGCCGACAAGGGCGCCGACGCGCTGCTCGACGGCACCGCCGAGTTCCCGCCCGGTGCCGCGCAGGCCGAGACCGAGCAGTGGCTGACCGAGCGTCAGGCACTGCCCGCGGCGCGGGAGTTGCTCTCCGCCGCCCGGGGCTCGGACGCCGGGGCGCCCCTGCGCCGACTGCGCTGCCAGCAGGCGCTGTCGCTGGTGGGCGCGGAGGCCGAGCCGGCCCTGCGCGAGGTCCTCGACGATCCCGAACTGGGCGGGCTGGCCCGGGTATGGCTCGCCGAGCACGGCGCCACGGACGTCCCCGCGCCCTCCGAGGAACTCGTCTTCTGGCTGACCATCGACACGGTCGCCGCCCAACTCGCCGCCGAGGGGAACTCCGAGGAGCTGCGGGCCCTGGTCTCCGGGCTCGCCGAACAGCACAGCGGCTTCTTCGCGACGGCCTGGCGGGTGGAGCATCCGGCCACCGCGGAGGTCCTGGAGGCGATGGGCCGGCTCCACCCGGACAAGCGCATCGCCAAGGAGGCCCGCAAGGCGGCGTTCAAGGCGCGCTCGCAGGGCTGAGCACGCGGGGCTGAGGTGCGCGGGGCTGAGGCAGGCGGGGCTGAGGCAGGCGGGGCTGAGGCAGGCGGGGCTGAGGTGCGCGGGGCTGAGGCAGGCGGGGCTGAGGTGCGCGGGGCTGAGGTGCGCGGGGCTGAGGTGCGCGGGGCTGAGGTGCGCCGGACGCCGGGGGCGCTCGGGCTGGGCGGGCTCGGGTCATCCGGGGTCTGGAGGGGGCAGCGGCTCTCCACGGGCCTGGAGACGGGGCAGCGGCGCTCCTGGGCCCGGACGCGGGTTGGTGAACGTCGGCAGGCCCCGGACGCGGCCCGGACGCGGCCAGGACGTGGCCCGGATGGAAGGCCGTGTGCATAGGCGCCGGACGGGCCGTATGCCCAGGGGCCGGACGGGCCGTATGCCCAGGGGCCGGACGGGCCGTATGCCCAGGGCCCGACGCGTCGTCTGCCCAGGTCCGGACGGGCCCGCGGTGCCTTGCTCGGCGGCCCGCCGGGGGTGTCCGTCCGAGGTGCCCCCTTCGGGCCCGTGGCCCGGGGACGCCGAGCGGCGCTCGTTCGTCGGGCCGCTCGTGGCTCGTCCCGTGAGGGGGCCCGCCGTGCGTGCCCCGGGCCGGCGGCATGCCGAGCGCTGGGGGTGTGCGGGGCGATGTCCCCGGTGGCGGGAGGCTCGTACCCGGGACCCCGTCGGGTGGAGGGGGTCGTGCCGGACGCGGTCGGTGGTTTCCGGGCGGTGGACGTGGGGCGGACGCCCGGAGTTCAGGCCGCGTTCAGGCGGAGGCGGCACGGTGGCGCCGGAACGAGGTCCGCCACCCTCCACGGCACACCCACCGTCACAGGAGACCGCATGTCGCTCACCCGCAGGGACTTCGCCAGACAATCCGCGATCACCGGAGCCGGAGTGGCCCTGGCCGGCAGCGTCGGCGCCCTCGCCAGCGCGCCGAACGCGCTCGCCGCCACCGAGACCGTCACCGAGGGCGCGGACCGCGGCCACTTCGGCGTCGGCTACGGACCGCTGCTCCCCGACCCCGACGGCATCCTCGCGCTGCCCGCCGGGTTCTCCTACCGGGTCATCACGCACACCGGCGTCACCACACTGGAGTCCGGCGAGGGCACCCCGTCCAACCACGACGGCACCGCCGCCTTCGCGGGCCCCCGCGGCACCACCCTGCTGGTCAACAACCACGAGATCGGCGGCGCCTTCGCCGACGCCGAGCACCCCGTACCGCTCGCCGAGGGCCTCGTCTACGACCCGGCCGCGGCCGGCGGCTGCACGGTCGTCGAGGTACGCCCCGGCGGCCACGTCGCCGAGTGGGTCGGCATCGCCGGCACCTCCACCAACTGCGCGGGCGGCAGCACCCCCTGGGACACCTGGCTCACCTGCGAGGAGACCGAGGACAGGGCCGGCACCCGGGGCATGACCAAGGACCACGGCTACGTCTTCGAGGTCGACCCCGCCGACCGGCGCGCCAACCGCGGTCCCCGGCCCATCAAGGCGCTGGGCCGCTACGCCCACGAGGCCGTCGTCATCGACCCCCGCCGCGGCCACGCCTACCTGACCGAGGACGCCTCCAACCCCAACGGCCTGCTGTACCGCTGGAGCCCGCCCGAGGGCTTCCGGCACGGCCGCGGCAGGTTCCGCACCCTCGCCGACGACGCGGGCCGGCTCCAGGCGTTCAAGTGCTTCGACTCCGGCGGCCAGTTCGTGGACGACCTCTCGCGCGCCACGAAGATCGGCACCGTGTACGGCGTGGACTGGATCGACGTCCCCGACCGGGACGCGCGGACCACCTCCGTGCGCAAGCAGTTCACCACCGGCCAGGTCACCCGCTGCCGCAAGCTGGAGGGCATGTGGTGGGGCGACGGCGGCGCGTACATCGTCTCCTCCTACGCCCGCGCGGAGAGTCCCGGCCTGCCGCACGACGGCCAGGTCTGGTTCTACGACCCCCGGCGCCGCACCCTGACCCTCAAGGTCCTGCTCGGCGTGAACACCGACCCCTCCGTGGACGGCGCCTACGACGGGCCCGACAACATCACCGTCTCCCCCTACGGCGGCCTGATCATCGCCGAGGACGGCGAGGGCGTCCAGCACCTGTTCGGCGCCACCGACCGGGGCCGCACCTATCCGATCGCCCGCAACGAGCTGAACATCGGCACCGAGGAGGAGCCGGAGTACAGCGAGTTCACCGGCGTCACCTTCTCGCCCGGCGGCCGCACCCTGTACGCGAACATCCAGGACCCGGGCATCATGCTCGCGATCACCGGCCCGTGGAAGCGGCACGGCAGCCGGTAGTTAATTCGTTCGCCCGCCCCGAGTTGCGCCTCCTACAGTGAGATCACGACGTCACGCACCTCCCGGTGCGATGGCAGCGGCTACTTCTCTTTCAAAGAATCCCGTGCCGCCGCCGACTGGATCTCGGGAGGCGCAGCTCATGGTGGGTGCCCGGTGCGCAGGCAACGGTTACTTCTGGGATCGAAGGGTTGCGGGTTCGAATCCCGTCATCGACCTCGGGTCGGTGTAGCTCAATCGGGTAGAGCATTTGATGTGTTCCGTCGCCGACTTCTGATCTCGGGCATCCACCTTCCGCTGTGCCTCCTCCGAAACCGCTTCGAATTCGGGGGAATTCAGCATGTCCCGTTTCAACACCCGCGCCGCGAAGGCGCAGCCGACCTCGCGGGTCACCTCGACCGGCCGGGTGCTGCGCACCTACGAGGGCGGCCTCGGCCACGAGCGCGAGGCGCGCTCCGAACTGTTCCTGCTCGCCGTCTCCCACTTCGTCTCGCAGCGGACCTTCTACGAGTCCGGCGACGACCGCGACGACCGGTTCCGCACCCTGGTGCGCGAACTCGCCGTCGCCGACCCGGAGTGGACGGCCGGACTGCTCGGCTGGCTCCGTGGCGAGGGCAACCTCCGCTCCGCCGCCGTGGTGGGCGCCGCCGAGTACGTGAAGGCCCGCCTCGACGCGGGCGCGAGCGACGGTCCGTCGAACCGGCGGGTCGTGGACTCGGTGCTCCAGCGGCCCGACGAGCCCGGCGAGCTGCTCGCGTACTGGACCTCGACGTACGGCCGGGCCGTGCCCAAGCCCGTCAAGCGGGGCATCGCCGACGCCTTGCGGCGGCTGTACAGCGGCCGTGCGCTGCTGAAGTACGACACCGCCTCCAAGGGGTACCGCTTCGGCGACATCCTCAACCTGGTGCACGCGGCCCCGGACCCGGCGAAGCCCTGGCAGGGCGACCTGTTCCAGTACGCGCTGGACCGCCGGCACAACCCGGACACCGCCGAGCCGCCCGCGTCCGACCGGACCCTGGTGGCGCACCGCGAACTGATGGCGCTGCCCGTCGGCGAGCGGCGCGCGCTGGTGACCTCGGACGGCGGCGCCGAGCGGCTCGCGGCGGCCGGAGTGACCTGGGAGGCGCTGGCCGGCTGGCTCCAGGGGCCGATGGACCGGGCGGCCTGGGAGGCAGTCATCCCGTCCATGGGTCCGATGGCGCTGACCCGGAACCTGCGCAACTTCGACGAGGCCGGTGTCTCGGACGAGGTCGCCGAGCGGGTCGCCGCCCGGATCAGTGACCCGGCGGAGGTCGCGCGCTCGCGGCAGTTCCCGTTCCGGTACCTCGCTGCGTACCAGCACGCGCCGTCGCTGCGCTGGTCCTACCCGCTGGAGCGGGCGCTCGGGCACTCGCTGGCGCAGGTGCCCGCGCTGCCCGGCCGCACCCTGGTGCTGGTCGACCGCTCCGGCTCGATGTTCTACTCGCGGCTGTCGGACCGCTCGGAGCTGAACCGGGCGGACGCCGCGGCGATCTTCGGCACGGCGCTCGCGCTGCGGGCGGCGGACGCGGATCTCGTGGAGTTCGGCACGTCGAGCAACCGGGTGCCGTTCGACCGGGGGGAGTCGGTGCTGCGGGTCCTGGAACGCTTCGGCGACCTGGGCGGCACCAACACCACGGAGGCGGTGCGCCGGCACTACCGGAAGCACGACCGGGTGCTGATCGTCACCGACGAGCAGTACGCGCACAGCCGCCACGGCGGCCCGACCGACCAGATCCCGGCGAAGATCCCGGTCTACACCTGGAACCTGGCCGGCTACCGGACGGGCCACGGCCCGTCGGGCGGAGGCAACAGGCACACCTTCGGCGGTCTCTCGGACGCCGCCTTCCGGATGGTGCCGCTGATCGAGGCGGCCCGGGACGCCGACTGGCCCTGGGCGGCCTGACACCGAGCGTGGCCCGCACTCACGGGGGTGCGGGCCACTTCCCTGTCGTGTCGCGGAGCGCCCGGCGCCGCCCGTTACAGCGCCTGGGCCGCGGGCTTCACCATGCCGCGGACCGTGCGGGACTTCACGAAGTCGCCCATCGCCGTCATCTCCCACTCGCCGGAGAACTGGCGGATCAGCTTCGCCATCATCACACCGGTCTGGGGCTCGGCGGAGGTCAGGTCGAAGCGGACCAGCTCCTCGCCGGTCAGCCCGTCGATGAGACGGCAGTACGCCTTGGCGACCTCGGTGAACTTCTGACCGGAGAACGAGTTCACGGTGAAGACCAGGCCCGTGACGTCCTGCGGGAGCCTGCCGAGGTCGACGGTGATGACCTCGTCGTCGCCGCCGCCCTCGCCGGTGAGGTTGTCACCGGAGTGGCGGATGGCACCGTTCACGATCTGGAGCTTGCCGAAGTAGCAGCTGTCGATGTGGTTGCGCTGCGGGCCGTAGGCGATGACCGAGGCGTCCAGGTCGATGTCCTTGCCGCGGTACGCCGGCTCCCAGCCGAGGCCCATCTTGACCTGCGAGAGCAGCGGGCGGCCGCCCTTGATCAGGGAGACGGTCTGGTTCTTCTGGAGGCTGACCCGGCCCTTGTCGAGGTTGATCTTCCCGGCGCCCGCGGTGGGCGGGGTCGCCGGCGGCGGGGGCGTGGCCATCGCCGGGGCGGGCGGGGCGACCGGGGGCTGCGCGGCGGGCTGCGGCGGGGCGACCGGGGCCGCGGGCTGCGGCGGGGCGGCCTGGGCGGGGGCCGGGGTCGGCTCCTCGACCGAGACGCCGAAGTCGGTGGCGATGCCCGCGAGGCCGTTGGAGTACCCCTGGCCCACGGCGCGGGCCTTCCAGGCACCGTTGCGGAGGTAGACCTCCACGATGACCAGCGCGGTCTCGGCGTCGAGCTGCGGGGGAGTGAAGGTGGCCAGGACGGAGTTGTCGTCGGCGTTGCGGATGGTCGCCGTCGGCTCGATGCCCTGGAACGTCTGGCCGGCGGCGTCCGGGCTGGCGGTGACGACGATCTTCTCGATGCCCGGGGGGACGGCCGCGGTGTCGACCAGGATCGCGTCGGGGGCCGTGCCGCCGCCCGAGCGGTAGGTCACGCCCGGGCCGTTGGGCTGGTTGTAGAAGATGAAGTCGTCGTCCGAGCGCACCTTGCCGTCGGCGGTGAGCAGCAGGCTCGATACGTCGAGCCGCACCGGGGCGGCGACGTCCACCGTCACGCGGGCGGCGGAGAGAGGGATGTTCGAGCCGGGGGTCATAGCTGTCATGCCCCATTGAACGACCGAGGTCGCTTTACCGTTCCCTTACCAGGGACCGATCGGGTCAGGGGCGGGTTCAGGGCTGGTTGCGGGGGTGGTTGCGGGCCGTGCGTTCGTTGCCGCGCTTGTAGTTTCCGGTCCAGCGGGCCATGACCAGCTGGGGGTCGGAGGTGGTGACCTCGGTCAGGAACTGTTCGGCTCGGGGGCCGCGGAGGGTGGTGGCCCGGTGGGCGGCGTGGGTGATGCGGATGGTTCCGTCCGGGGACGTGGTGTAGGCGAAGCCGGTGGGTCTGGGCATGGTGGGGATCGTACGGGTGGGGTGGGGTGGCGGCCCATGGGTTTTCGCCCCCGCCGCCCCTTCCCTTCCCTCCCCCAGAGGGGGGACCCCCACCGGGGGCTGCCGCCCCCGGACCCCCGCTTCGGCCCCGAAGGGCCTCGTCCTCAAGCGCCGGACGGGCTGGAATTTGGGCTCACTGTGATCTTTCGGCCTGCTCCTGAGGCGAACTGGTTCAGGGCCTCGGGGTAGCTGGTCAGGGGGAGGCGGTCGCTGATGAGGATGTCGGGGTTGAGGATGCCCGTGGCGAAGAGTTCCGCGGCGCGTTCGAAGCTGTGCAGGACCGCCATCGAACCGGTGATGGTGATCTCCTGGTTGTAGATGCGGTACGGGTCGATCGTGACGCGGGTCGCGTAGTCGGCGACGCCGAACTGGAGGAACGTGCCGGCCCTCGCCACCCGGTCCAGGCCGTCCTGGATGGCCGCCGCGTTGCCCGTGGCGTCGACCACCACGTCCCAGCCCTGCGGGCGGTCCAGCTCGTCGGCGTTCGCCGCGGCGCCCGACACACCGAGCAGCCGCGCCGTCTCCAGCCGCTCCGGGTTCACGTCCACGACGTCGACGCTCGCCGCGCCCGTCCGCTTGGCCAGCTCCAGCATCATCAGGCCCATCGTCCCCGAGCCGTAGACCAGGACGTGCGCGCCGAGGCGGGAGCGGAGCACGTCGTAGCCCCGGACCGCGCAGGACAGCGGCTCCACCAGGGCCGCGTCCTCGGTCCGTACGTGGTCGGGCAGGCGTACGCAGTTCGCCACCGGGGCCACCGCGTACTGGGCGGCCCCTCCCGCGGTCGTCACGCCGATCGCGGCCCAGCGCTCGCAGAGGTTGTTGTGGCCCGTACGGCAGTACCGGCACTCGTAGCAGTACAGGGAGGGGTCGACGGCCACCCGGGCGCCCTCCGCGAGTTCGGTGACGCCGGTGCCCACGGCGACGACCGTGCCCGCGAACTCGTGACCGGGCACGATGGGCAGCTTCGGGGCGAACTCGCCCTGGAGGATGTGCAGGTCCGTCCCGCACAGGCCGCAGGCCGCGACCTCGACCACGACCTCCCGCGGACCCGGCGTCGGATCGGGGACCTCGGTGACGACGGCCCGGCCCACGGACTCGATGACGGCGGCCTTCATTTCACGGCTCCCAGCGACAGGCCCTGGACCAGTTTGTCCTGGGCGGCGAACCCCGCGGCGAGCACCGGCAGGGAGATGACGAGCGACGCGGCGCACACCTTCGCCAGGAACAGTCCCTGGCTGGTGATGAAGCCGGTCAGGAAGACGGGGGCGGTCTCCGCCACCACGCCGGTCAGCACACGGGCGAAGAGCAGCTCGTTCCAGCTGAAGATGAAGCAGATCAGGGCCGTCGCGGCGATCCCCGGCAGGGCGATCGGGGCGACCACCCGGGTCAGCACCGTCGGCAGCCGCGCGCCGTCGACCCGGGCCGCCTCGATCACCGCCACCGGCACCTCGGACAGGAAGGACTGCATCATCCAGACCGCGATCGGCAGGTTCATCGAGGTGTAGAGGAGGACCAGCAGCCAGATGTTGTCCAGCAGGCCGGTGTTCTTGGCGAAGAGGTACAGGGGGAGCAGGCCCGCGACCACCGGCAGCATCTTGGTGGACAGGAAGAAGAACAGGACGTCCGTCCACTTCTTCACCGGGCGGATCGACAGGGCGTAGGCCGCGGGCAGCGCCAGCAGCAGGACCAGCAGGGTCGAACCCACCGAGGCCACCGTCGAGTTGATCAGGGAGGGCCAGGGGCTCGCCCCGCCGTCCGTGCCGAAGAACTCCCGGTAGCCGTCCAGGGTGAGGGCGGCGCCGAACGACGGCGGGTTGGTCGCGGCGTCCTCCTCCGAGTGGAAGGAGGTCAGCGCCATCCACGCGATGGGCAGGAAGAACAGGATTCCGGCGGCCCAGGCCAGCAGCCCGGGACCGGCGCGGCGTACGGAGTTCATGCGCGGGACGCCTCCTCGCGGAACAGGGACGACACGACGCGCAGGGCGAAGGTCGCGATGATGATCGAGCCGATGACGACGAGGACGCCCGCGGCTGAGGCCAGCCCGTTCTCATGGGCCTGGTAGAAGCTCTGGTAGACGGTGTACGGGAGGTTCGCGGTGCCCAGTCCGCCGGAGGTGATCGTGAAGACCGCGTCGAAGTTCTGGACGATGTAGATCGAGCCCAGGAGGGCCCCGAGTTCCAGATAGCGGCGCAGGTGCGGGAGCGTCAGGTGGCGGAAGATCTGCCAGTCGCTCGCGCCGTCCACCCGCGCGGCCTCGATCTGCTGCTGGTCCCGGCTCTGCAGACCGGCCAGCAGGATCAGCATCATGAACGGGGTCCACTGCCAGACCAGCGCGGCCTCCACCGCGAGCAGCGGGGTGTTCGAGATCCAGTCCGGCTGCGGGCCGCCGACGTAGTGCAGCAGGCCGTTGAAGAGGCCGTACTCGGGGTTGTACAGGACGTGCTTCCACAGCAGGGCCGCCGCCACCGGGACCACCAGGAACGGGGCGATCAGCAGGGTGCGGACGACGCCGCGGCCCTTGAAGCGGCGGTCCAGCAGCAGGGCCAGGGCCAGGCCCAGGACCAGGCTGGTCAGCACCACGGCCACCGTGAGCAGGACCGTCGTCCACACCGAGCGGCGCAGGTCGGGGTCGCCGAGGACCTCGGAGTAGTTGCCGAGGCCGGTGAAGCTGCGGGCGTCCGGGTAGAGCGAGTTCCAGTCGAAGAAGGAGATCACCAGCGTGGCCACGAAGGGCAGCTGGGTCACCGCGATCATGAAGATCAGCGCGGGCAGCAGCGGGGCGCGGGTCGCCCAGGCGCGCATCCGGTGCGAGGGGGGCTTCCCGGTGCGGACGGACGGCGCGGTGAGCGGAGCGGTGGTCGTGGCGGTCATCGTCCCTCGTACTCCTCGGAGATCTTCTCGGCGAGCTCCTGCGATGTCTCCAGGGCCGACTCGACGGACTGGCGTCCGGCGATGGCCGCGCTGATCTCCTGGGAGACCTTGGTGCCCAGATCGGTGAACTCGGGGATGCCGACGAACTGGATGCCGGGCGCGGGGCGCGGCTGCACCCCCGGGTCGTTGGGGCGGGCGCCCTCGATGGCCTCCTTCGTCATCTCCTGGAAGGCGGCGGCCTCGGCCCGGTAGGCGGGGTTGGCGTAGGTGGAGGCGCGCTTGCCCGCCGGGACGCTGGACCAGCCGATCTCGTCGCCGACCAGTTGCTCGTAGCCCTTGCCGGAGGCCCAGGAGACGAACTGCCAGGCCTTGTCGGGGTTGCGGGAGGCGTCCTGGATGCCCCAGGCCCAGGTGTAGAGCCAGCCGGAGGACTCGGTCCGTTCGACCGGGGCGGGCGCGTAGCCGACCTTGCCCTTGACCGGGGAGCCGTCGGACTCCAGGGAACCGGCCGCCGAGGTGGCGTCGTACCACATGGCGACCTTGCCCTGGGTCATGTTGTTCAGGCACTCGGCGAAGCCGGACTGGGCGGCGCCGGACTCGCCGTGCTCACGGACCAGGTCGACATAGAACTTCGTCGCCTTCTTCCACTCCGGGGAGTCGAGCCGGGCGTTCCAGTCCTTGTCGAACCAGGTGCCGCCGAAGGTGTTGACGACCGTGGTGAGCGGGGCCATCACCTCGCCCCAGCCGGGCAGTCCGCGCAGACAGATGCCCTTCATGCCGGGCCGCGCCCCGTCGAGGCGCGCCGCGAGGTCGGCCACCTGCTGCCAGGTCGGCCGCTCGGGCATGGTCAGGCCGGCCTGCTCGAAGACGTCCTTGCGGTACATCAGGAAGGACGACTCGCCGTAGAAGGGCTGGCCGTAGAGCTTGCCGTCGTCGCCGGTCAGGGACTGGCGCATCGGCGCGAGGACGTCCTGCTCGTCGTAGCCGGGGTCGTCGGCGACGTAGGAGTCCATCTCCTTGAGCCAGTCGTTGCGGGCGTAGATCGGTATCTCGTAGTTGGAGAGGGTGGCGACGTCGTACTGGCCGGCCTGGTTGGCGAAGTCCTGGCTGATCTTGTCGCGGACGTCGTTCTCGGGCAGGACGGTGAAGTTGACCTTGATGCCGGTCGCTTCGGTGAAGTGCGGGGCGAGCTTCTGCAACTCCACCATCTGCGGGTTGTTGACCATCAGGACGTTGATCGAGTCGCCGCCCGACCCGGCCCCG
Source organism: Streptomyces sp. NPDC048002 (assembly GCF_040653275.1). NCBI lineage: Bacteria > Bacillati > Actinomycetota > Actinomycetes > Kitasatosporales > Streptomycetaceae > Streptomyces > Streptomyces sp. NPDC048002. Next base: position 52,831 of record NZ_JBEZNL010000014.1, read on the forward strand.
CCGGCTCCGGTCCAGCAGCCGGTGAGCAGTGGGGTGAGCAGCGTCCCTGCGGCGGCCGCGGCGAGCGTGGCTCGCGGCCTCCGTCGGCTCTGGGTTCGCATGGATCGCTCCTGGACGTATAGGGAGATAGGGGGTGTTTCGTGGCATGGGGGTGCCCGGGTGGGGCGGTGGGTGGTGGGGGGTGACGGTGGGGGTGGTGGAGGGGTGAGGTCAGACGCGCATGACCTGCGGTCCCAGCAGGGAGTAGCGGTGGGCCTCCGCGGCCGGGAGGAGCGTGCTCGTCACGATCGCGTCCAGCGTGCCGATCTCGGCGAACCGGCAGAAGCTGACCGCCCCGAACTTGGTGTGCACGCCCGCGAACACGGTGCGCCGGGAGGCCCGCACGGCCTGCGCCTTGACCTCGCCGACCGCGGGGTCGGGGGTGGTCAGGCCGTGTTCGCGGGAGATGCCGTTGGCGCCGATGAACGCCAGGTCGAGGACGAAGCCGGCCAGCATCCTCGTCGTCCAGTGGTCGACCGTGGCCAGCGTGCCGGCCCTGACCCGGCCGCCGAGCAGCAGCACCGAGGTGTGCTCCGCCTCCGCCAGGGCCCCCGCGACCGGCAGGGAGGCGGTCACCACGGTGAGCGGCCGGTCGCGGGGGAGTGCCTCGGCGATGAGCTGCGGGGTGAATCCCTCGTCCACGAAGACGGTCTCGGCGTCGCCGAGCAGCTCGGCCGCGGCGGCTGCGATCCGGCGTTTCTCGGGGACGTGGCTGGTGGCGCGGAAGGCGAGCGTGGTCTCGAAGCCGGCGCTCTCCACGGGATAGGCGCCACCGTGGGTGCGGCGGACCAGGCCGTGGTCCTCCAGGGCGCGCAGGTCCCGCCGGACGGTCTCCTTGGCCACGCCCAGCTGTTCGGCGAGCGCGTTGACCTCGACGGAGCCGGTGGCGCGGGCCGCGTGGACGATCTCGCGCTGGCGTTCCTCCGCGGTTCTGTCCATGGTCGTCACCCGCCGTTCCGCTGCCGCTGCGTTGCCGTTGCCCGTTCGGGCTCTGGAGGAAGTTCTACAGCGGGTGTGGGGCGGTGACCAGGTTTGTTACGCGGGTGATGCTGCCCGGTGTGTGACCGTTCGGTCGTCGGCGGGTTCGGGTCGGGCGGAGGGGGTGGGGGGCGTGGTGGGGTGGCGGCTGCGGGGGTGTCGTGGCTGGTCGCGGGGTTCCCAGCGACCAGGGGGGAGTGGGCCCGCCGCTTCTTCGCCGGCTCGGAAAGGGCTCAGCCAGTGCCCGGATGCCGCGCGGGCGGGCCCGTTCGGTGCCCGTCCGCGGCCGGTTCAGTACGGCCAGATCGGGGGGTCGTTGACGAAGTGGCCGCCGAGGTGGGCGTGGGCCGCGTTGGCGGGGTCCAGTTCGCCCTGTTCCGCGATCAGCTTCTCGGCGTAGGGCTCGGAGTCGTCCTGGGGGTCGTAGCCGAGGGCGCGGGCCGAGGTGAGGTCCCACCACAGGCGGGTGTTGGCGGAGGAGCCGTGCACGACCGTGTGGCCGACCCCCTCGGCGGTCAGGGCCGCGTGCAGGAGGCGGGCACCGTCGGCGGGGCTCATCCAGACCGACAGCATCCGCACGCTGGTCGGCTCGGGGAAGCAGGAGCCGATGCGGACCGAGACCGTCTCCAGGCCGAACTTGTCCCAGTAGAACTGGGCGAGGTCCTCGCCGAAGGACTTGGACAGGCCGTAGAAGGTGTCCGGACGGTGCGGTGTCTCGATCGGGATCAGCGGGTCGTCGCCCTGGGGGCGGGGGGTGAAGCCGACCGCGTGGTTGGAGGAGGCGAAGACGATCCGGGGGACGCCCTCCTCGCGTGCGGCCTCGTACAGGTTGTAGGTGCCCTCGATGTTGGCCTTGAGGATCTTCTCGAAGGGGGCTTCCAGGGAGATGCCGGCGAGATGGATGATCGCGTCGACGCCCCGGACGGCCTCGCGCAGCGCCTCCTTGTCGGCGAGGTCGGCGACGACGGCGTCCGGATCGCCGTCGATCGGGCGCAGGTCGAGCAGGCGCAGCCGGTACCCGTACGCCGGCAGCAGGTCACGCATCAGGGTGCCGAGTCCGCCGGCGGCGCCGGTGAGCAGAACGGTGCGGGGCGCTGGCATCCTCGGGTCTCCTTGAGTGGACGGCCGTATGACTGCACGGGATTCACATGCGTGGACAAGCTAAGGATCACTATCCGGGTCCGTCAAGGGTGGCGAAGGATGTGTTCATAAACATAAACTTCGATCAGACACTTGTACGCGCACGCTGCACGCGCTGTACCCGCCGCTGGTGCGCGACGCCCGCACACCTTCGTGATCACACCCGTTCTAGGGAGAGCCTGTGACGCCAGCCGACCTCGCCGCTCGACTCGGCATCCCCAGCGGGCCGCTGTTCTTCCCCGTCACCGCGTTCGCCTCCGACGGCACCGTCGACCTCGACGTCTACCGCGCGCATGTGCGGCGCGGCGTGGACGCCGGTGCCGCCGCCGTCTTCGCCTGCTGCGGCACCGGGGAGTTCCACGCGCTGACACCCGAGGAGTTCCAGGAGTGCGTACGGGCCGCGGTGGACGAGGCGGCGGGCCGGGTGCCGGTCGTCGCGGGCGTCGGCTACGGCACCGCGCTCGCCGTGCGCCACGCCCGGCTCGCCGCGGAGGCCGGCGCCGACGGGCTGCTCGCCATGCCCCCGTACCTCGTGGCCGCCGGGCAGGAGGGGCTGCTGCGGCACTATCAGGAGATCGCCGCCGCCACCGCGCTCCCGGTCATCGTCTACCAGCGGGACAACGCCGTCTTCACCCCGCGGACCGTCGTCCGGCTCGCCCTCACCGACGGCGTCGTCGGCTTCAAGGACGGTCTCGGCGACCTGGACCTCATGCAGCGGATCGTGAGCGCCGTGCGGACCGAGACACCCGGCGACTTCCTCTACTTCAACGGACTGCCCACCGCGGAACAGACCCAGCTCGCCTACCGCGCCCTCGGCATCACGCTCTACTCCTCCGCCGTCTTCTGCTTCGCCCCCGAACTCGCCCTCGCCTTCCACCAGGCGCTGCGTCACGGCGACGACGCCACCGCCAACCGGCTGCTGGACGGCTTCTACCGTCCCTTCGTCGAACTGCGCGCCCAGGGCCGCGGTTACGCCGTCGCCCTGGTCAAGGCCGGTGTCCGGCTGGGCGGTCTGGACGTGGGGGAGGTCCGGCCGCCGCTGCACGAACCGACGGAGGACCATGTCAAACAGCTCGCGCTGCTGATCGAGCGCGGGTACACGCTGCTGGAGGAGGACGGCAAGTGACGGTGTCGGCATTCGTCTACCCCTGGGACGTCAACGGGGACCCGGAGGCGCCGGCGCGGATCGCCGCCCTCGGGGTGCGGCAGGTGACCCTGGCCTCCGCCTATCACTCCACCCGCGCGCTGACCCCCCGCCACCCGCGCCACCGCGTGGTCACCGCCGAGTACGCGGCCGTGCTGTACCCGCCGGGCGACCGCTGGGCGGGCCGTGCGCTGCGCCCCCACGCGTCCGGCGCCTGGGCGCCCGGCGACGCCTACGGCGAGGCCGCCGAGGCCCTGGCCGGGGCGGGCCTCGACGTGCACACCTGGGTCGTGCTCGCCCACAACTCCCGCCTGGGCGCCGAGCATCCGGACACCTCCGTGGTCAACGCCTACGGCGACCGCTACCCCTGGGCGCCCTGCATCGCCCAGCCCGCCACCCGCGCCCACCTGACCGACCTGGCCGCCGAGGCGGCGGTCCGGCCCGGCGCGCGCGGCACCGAACTGGAGTCCCTCGGCTGGTACGGCCTCGCCCATCTGCACGCCCACGACAAGACCGGCGGGGTCGGCCTCGGGGAGGCGGGCCAGTACCTGATGTCGCTGTGCTTCTGCCCGGCCTGCCGCCGGGGCTACGGCGATCAGGGCCTGGACGCGGACGGGCTGGCCGCGGCGGTGCGCGCCGCGCTGGAGCCGCTGTGGCGGGGCGAGGCCGCCGACGAGGGCTGGACGGGCGTGGAGAAGCTGCTCGGCGAGTCCGACGCCGCCGCCACCCTGGCCTGGCGCGGGGCGACCGCCCGCTCGCTCCAGGAGGACGCGGTCGCCGCGGTGCGGGCCGCGGCGCCGGCCGGTTTCCAGGTGCTCCTGCACGCAGATCCGGTGCCGTACCACTGCGGCGCCAACGCCGGTGTGGACGCGGCGCACATCCTGTCGGTCTCGGACGGTGTGGTCGTGCCCTGCACCGGCGGCCCGGGGCTGCTGACCCCGTTCGCGGAGCAGGGGCGCGGGGTCCTCGCCGCCAACTTCACCGTCGTCTCCGGGATGGGCGGCAACCCGGCCGGCCTGGCCGAGGACGCGGCCCGCGCCCGTGACCTCGGCGCCACGGAGCTGCGGCTCTACCACGCCGGGCTCGCGTCCGACGGCGACCTGGAACTGGTGCGGGAGGCGCTCGCCGGAGGCTGAGAGGGGTCACCGGAGTCATCGGCGGCGCGGATCGGGCCCCGCCGATGAGTTTCCGTGCCGCGGACGGTCCACCCTGCGAGACGACCGCCGCGGCACGGAGGAACAGCCCATGAGCGACCAGATCATCGACCTCGGACCCCAGACCCTGGTGCTGGCCCGCCTCGCCGAGGGCGTGGTGGACGAGCGGCTCGACGACGCGACGCCGTGCCCGCGGCTGCCGGTGCGCGCGATGCTCGGCCATCTCCTCGGCCTGTCCGTCGCCTTCCGTGACGCCGGGCTCAAGGACCTCGGCCCCACCACCGACACCGCGCCCACCGACGCCGAACCGCAGCTCGGGCCCGGCTGGCGCGAGGAACTGCCGAAGGTGCTCGGCGAACTCGCCGAGGCGTGGCGGGACCCGGCGGCCTGGACCGGTGCGACCCGGGCGGGCGGGGTCGACCTGCCCGGCGCGGTGGCCGGAGCCGTGGCCGTCGACGAGCTGGTCCTGCACGGCTGGGACCTGGCGCGGGCCACCGGGCAGCCGTACGAGCCCGATCCGGCCGCCCTGCGGGTCGCGTACGACTTCCAGTGCGCGTCCGTGGGCGATCCCATGCGCGGTGAGATCTTCGGGCCGGTCGTCCCGGTGCCGGACAGCTCGCCGCTGCTGGACCGGACGGTGGGGCTCAGCGGGCGTGCGCCGGGGTGGCGCCGGGGGTGAGATTGGCGTTCGCGATGTCGCGGGGCGTGCCGTTCCGGTGCGCCCCGCGACGCCGTTCCGGCGGGGTTGTCGTTCGGCCGCGGCCCGGTCGTGGCTGGTCGCGCAGTTCCCCGCGCCCCTGAGCGGCGCTGCCGGACCGCGGCGTTCGACGCACCGCGCGTCGCTTCGGCGAACACACAACGGCCGCACCCCGCGAGCCGAAGGCCGCGGCAGTAATCCCAACTTCCTTTGTCAGAAGCATTGACGAAACACAGAGGCGCTCCTACCTTCAACGCGTCGTACTTCGTACGTCATATATGAGACGCGATATGTGAGATCCGAGAGGCGCGCATGACCTCTGTGCCCACGCCGATCCCCTCCCGCACGCAGTACGTGCTGGAGGAGATCAAACGCCGCATCCTCACCGGGCGGTTGACGCCCGGCCAGGCCCTGGTGGAGACCGAGTTGGCCGCGCAGTTCGGGGTGTCCAAGACCCCCGTCCGCGAGGCCCTCAAGACCCTCGCCGGGACCGGGCTCGTGGTGATGAGCCAGTACAAGGGCGTCACGGTGCGCATGGTCGACGCGGACATGGCGCGCGAGGTCTACGACGTCCGCCTGCTCCTCGAACCCGAGGCGCTGAAGCGGGCCGTGCGACGGGGCGCCTCCCTGGACGACGCCCGCTCCGCGCTGACCCGGGCCGACGAGGCCACCGACACCGCCGAACGCTCCCTCGCCAACCGGGAGTTCCACCGCGCCCTGTACCTGCCCTGCGGCAACCCGCTGCTCGGCCGGATGCTCGACGAGGTCCGTGACCAGGCCGCCCTCGTCTCCGCCGTCGCCTGGGCCTCCTCGCCCTCCTGGGAGCGGGAGGCCGGCGAGCACCGGGAGATCCTGCGGCTCGCCCTGGCCGGCGACGCCGACGGGGCCGCGCGTGCGCTCCACGCCCACATCGCGTCCTTCGTCGAGCGGGCGTTCCCCGGGACGCCGGAACAGGAAGGTCAGGAATGAGCAGCGTGACGTTCGAGACCCAGCGGGCGGCCCTGGCCGACGTGGTGTCGATCCCGGTGACCCCGTTCGCCGAGGACGGCAGCATCGACCAGGACGTCCACCGGGCCCTGCTGCGTCGACTGCTCGACGGGGGGATCCGCACCCTCACCCCCAACGGCAACACCGGCGAGTTCTACGCCCTCAGCCCGGAGGAACGCCGACTGGTCACCGAGATGACCGTCGACGAGGCCGGGGACCGGGGGGTGATCCTGGTCGGCGTCGGCCACGACGTGCCGACCGCCGTGGCCTCCGCCCGGCACGCCCGGGAGCTGGGCGCGGCCATGGTGATGGTCCACCAGCCCGTCCACCCCTATGTCTCGCAGAGCGGCTGGATCGACTACCACCGCGCCATCGCCGAGGCCGTCCCCGAGCTGGGGGTCGTCCCGTACATCCGCAACGCCCAGCTCGGTGGCGAGCGGCTCGCCGAACTCGCCGACCACTGCCCGAACGTCATCGGCGTGAAGTACGCGGTCCCGGACGCCGCCAGGTTCGCCGGGTTCGCCCGGGACGCGGGCCTGGACCGCTTCGTGTGGGTCGCCGGACTCGCCGAGCCCTACGCCCCCTCCTACTTCTCCGCCGGCGCCACCGGATTCACCTCCGGACTGGTCAACGTCGCCCCGGCCGTCTCGCTGAACATGATCGAGGCGCTGCGCTCCGGGGACTACCCGGCCGCGATGAAGGTCTGGGCGCAGATCCGCCGCTTCGAGGAGCTGCGCGCCGCCAACGGCTCCGCCAACAACGTCACCGTGGTCAAGGAGGCGCTCTCCTCCCTCGGCCTGTGCCGCCGGGACGTCCGTCCGCCGAGCCGGACCCTGCCCGAGAGCGAGCGCGCCGAGGTCGCCGCCATCGCCGCGGGATGGTCCATATGAAGGCGCCCGAGCAGCTCAGGAGCCACCAGTGGTGGGGCACCGACGGACTGCGGTCCTTCAGCCACCGCGCCCGCACCCGCCAGCTCGGCTACCTGCCCGAGGAGCACCTCGGCAAGCCGGTCGTCGCGATCCTCAACACCTGGTCCGACATCAACCCCTGCCACGTCCACCTGCGCGACCGCGCGCAGGCGGTGAAGCGGGGCGTGTGGCAGGCCGGCGGTTTCCCGCTGGAGTTCCCGGTCGCCACGCTCTCCGAGACCTTCCAGAAGCCGACCCCGATGCTGTACCGCAACCTCCTCGCCATGGAGACCGAGGAACTGCTGCGGTCCTACCCCGTCGACGGCGCCGTCCTGATGGGCGGCTGCGACAAGTCCACGCCCGCGCTGCTGATGGGCGCGGCCTCGGTCGACCTGCCGGCGGTCTTCGTGCCCGCCGGCCCCATGCTCCCGGGCCACTGGCGCAACGAGGTCCTCGGCTCCGGCACCGACATGTGGAAGTACTGGGACGACAAGCGGGCCGGCCTCATCGGCGACTGCGAGATGACCGAGCTGGAGAGCGGGCTCGCCCGTTCCCCCGGCCACTGCATGACCATGGGCACCGCGTCCACGCTGACCGCCGCCGCGGAGGCCCTCGGGGTGACCGTGCCGGGCGCCTCCAGCATCCCGGCCGTCGACTCCGGGCACGACCGGATGGCCGCCAGGGCCGGGCTCGCCATCGTCGACCTCGTCCACCAGGGCCGTACGCTCGGCGACATCCTCACCCAGGAGGCGTTCGAGGACGCCGTCACCACCGTCCTCGGGCTCGGCGGCTCCACCAACGCCGTCATCCACCTGATCGCCATGGCCGGACGGGCCGGCGTACGGCTCACCCTCGACGACTTCGACCGCATCGCCCGTACCGTCCCGGTGCTCGCGAACGTCAGGCCCGGCGGACAGAAGTACCTGATGGAGGACTTCCACTTCGCCGGAGGCCTGCCCGGTTTCCTCTCCCGGATCCCGGACCTGCTCCACCTGGACCGGCCGACGGTCTGCCACGACAGCCTGCGCGAGCAGATCCGGGGCGCACAGGTCCACGACGACGACGTCATCCGGCCGCGCGACAACCCGGTCGCGAGCGAGGGCGGGGTCGCCGTGCTCCGCGGCAACCTCTGCCCGGACGGCGCCGTCATCAAGCACATCGCCGCCGAACCGCAGCTGCTCAAGCACACCGGTCCCGCGGTCGTCTTCGACGACTACCGGACCATGCAGCGCACCCTGAACGACCCGGCGCTGAACATCACCGCCGACAGCGTCCTGGTGCTGCGCAACGCCGGCCCCAAGGGCGGTCCGGGCATGCCCGAGTACGGCATGCTGCCCATCCCCGACCACCTGCTCAAGCAGGGCGTACGGGACATGGTCCGGATCTCCGACGCCCGGATGAGCGGCACCAGTTACGGCGCCTGCGTCCTGCACGTGGCGCCCGAGTCCTACATCGGCGGACCGCTCGCCCTGGTCCGCTCCGGTGACCCGATCACCCTCGACGTCGCCGCGCGCACCCTGCAACTCCACGTGGACGACGAGGAACTGGAGCGCCGCCGGGCCGAGTGGACTCCTCCGCCCACCCGTTACGAGCGGGGCTACGGCGCGCTCTACAACGACCAGATCACGCAGGCCGACACCGGCTGCGACTTCGAGTTCCTCGCTCGCCCCGGCCAGGTGCCGGACCCGTACGCGGGCTGAACCGCCGTATGCCCCGCCGCATCGCACCCCGCAAGGCCCAGCCGTATCGCACCCCGCAAGGCCGAACCCGTACCGCCCCCGCAAGGCCAAGAACGCATCGCGCAGTGAGAGAAAGCGCTTCACCGAGAACGGAGAACAGTCATGGCCCAAGCCGCAGCCGTGGCGAAACCGCCCGCGCCACCGAGGCGGCGCCGTGCCTCCGCGACCCCGCGCAGGTTGCCGTACCTGCTGATTTCCCCGGCCGCCCTGCTCATGCTGGGCTTCATCGCCTACCCGGTCATCAGCGTCTTCTACTACAGCCTTCAGGACTACAACCCCACGAAGCCCTGGCGGAACGGGTTCGCCGGCTTCGACAACTTCGTCCACGCCTTCACCGAGGACCCGCTGTTCTGGGACACCCTCGTCTTCAGCGCCAAGTGGGTCTTCGTCGAGGTCGGCCTCCAGCTGATGTTCGGCCTCGCGCTGGCGCTGATCGTGAACCAGACCTTCGTCGGCCGGGGGCTCGGCCGCGCGATGGTCTTCTCGCCCTGGGCCGTCTCCGGCGTGCTGACCTCCGCGATCTGGGTGCTCCTCTACAACTCCCAGACGGGCATCACCCGTTACCTCGCGGACATGGGCATCGGGTCCTACGGCACCAGCTGGCTCTCGGACACCTCCACCGTCTTCTCCGCCGCGATCGTCGCGGACCTGTGGAGAGGTGTCCCCTTCTTCGCCATCCTGATCCTCGCCGACCTCCAGTCCGTCTCCAGGGATCTGTACGAGGCCGCCGAGGTCGACGGGGCCGGCCGCTTCCAGCAGTTCTGGCACATCACCCTGCCCCATCTGAAGGACGCCATCATCCTGTCCACGCTGCTGCGCGCGGTCTGGGAGTTCAACAACGTCGACCTGCTCTACACCCTCACCGGCGGCGGACCCGCGGGCGAGACGACGACCCTCCCGCTGTACATCGCCAACACCAGCGTCGACGCCCACAACTTCGGTTACGCGTCCGCCCTGACCACCGTCGCGTTCGTGATCCTGCTCTTCTGCTCGATGGTCTATCTGCGGCTGAGCAAGTTCGGAGGTGAGAGCAAGTGAGCATCAAGGAAGCCACCCCCGTCGTGCCCGCCGCCCGGAGGACCCCTCCCGAGCCGCCCCGGCAGAAGAAGGCCCACCGCGCCTGGGACGAGGTCCCGCGCTGGCAGATCTACCTCCCGCTCGGCATCTACCTCCTCTTCACCCTGATCCCCTTCTACTGGATCCTGCTCTTCGCGCTCCGCCCGGCCGGCTCCACCTCGCTGGTGCCCTGGCCGATGACCTTCGACCACTTCGAGAAGGTCTGGAACGAGCGGAGCTTCGGCACCTACTTCCAGAACAGCGTCTGGGTCGGCGTCGCCACCCTGGTGATGACGACACTCGTCGCGCTGGCCGGCGGCTACGCCCTCGCCCGCTTCGACTTCAAGATCAAGCAGGCGTTCATGCTGGCCCTGCTCTGCTCCCAGTTCGTACCGGGCGCGCTGCTGCTGGTGCCGCTGTTCGAGATCTTCGCCGAACTCCAGATGATCAACTCGCTGGGCAGTGTCATCCTCGCCGAGACCGTCTTCCAGCTCCCCCTGTCGATCATCCTGATCAGCAACTTCATCAAGAACGTGCCGTACTCCCTGGAGGAGGCCGCCTGGGTCGACGGCTGCGGCCGGCTGAGGGCCTTCCGGGTCGTCGTCCTGCCGCTGCTGCGGCCCGGTCTGATCGCGGTCGGCTCCTTCGCCTTCGTGCACTCCTGGAACCACTTCCTGTTCGCCCTGATGTTCCTCAACAACCAGGACAAGCAGACCATCCCGGTCGGCCTGAACACCCTGATGAGCGCGGACAGCGTCGACCTCGGCGCCCTCGCCGCGGGCGGCATCATCGCCGCCGTGCCCGTGGTGATCGTGTTCGCCTTCATCCAGAAGTGGCTGATCACCGGCTTCAGCGCGGGGGCGGTGAAGGGGTGACCTCGTCCCTCGGCACGCAGGTGCCGATCGTCCTTGCGGGCGCCCGCGGCCACGGCCGCTGGCACCTGGAGAACATCCGACGGCTCCAGGAGCTGGGCACGGTCCGGCTCGCCGGGATCTGCGAACTGACGCCGCTGACCGCCGAGGAGATCCCCGACGGGCTCGGCACCCCCGAGCAGTCCTCCGACCTCGGCGCCCTCCTGGACTCCACCGGCGCCCGGATCGCGGTGATCTGCACCCCGATCCCGACCCACACCGACCTGGCCCTGACGGCCGCGGCGCGGGGTGTGCACCTGCTCCTGGAGAAGCCGCCCGCCCCCTCCTACACGGAGTTCCGGCGGATGGCCGACGGGGTCGCCGGGGCGGGCGTCGCCTGCCAGATCGGCTTCCAGTCGCTCGGCTCGCACGCACTCCCCGCGATCCGGCGGATGATCGCGGAGGGCACCATCGGCGACCTCGTCGGCATCGGCGGCGCCGGCGCCTGGTCGCGGCCCGAGTCCTACTTCCGGCGCGCCCCCTGGGCCGGCCGGCGGCGGCTGAACGGCGTCGACGTGATCGACGGGGCGCTCACCAACCCGCTCGCGCACGCCGTGGCCACCGCGCTCGCGCTCGGCGGCGCGACCCGCGCCGAGGACGTCACGGAGGTCGAGACCGAGCTGCTGCGCGCCAACGACATCGAGTCCGACGACACCTCGTGCGTCCGCGTCACCTCCGCCCGGGGACTCCCGGTCACCGTGGCCGCCACCCTGTGCGCCGAGCACCCGGACGACCCGTACGTGGTGGCGCACGGCAGCAGCGGCCGGATCACCTTCTGGTACAAGCAGGACCGGGTGCTGCTCCAGCGCGCGGGCCATGGCCCGCAGGAGTTCGAGTACGGCCGCACCGACCTGCTGGAGAACCTCGTCCGGCACCTCGCCGACGGCACCGCCCTGCTGGTCACGCCCGACCTGACCGGTGGCTTCATGAAGGTCGTCGAGGCGGTACGGCTGGCCCCCGACCCCGCTCCGCTGCCCGCGGAGTCCTGGCACCGGCCGCCCGGCGAGCAGCGCCGGGTGGTGCCCGGGGTGGACGGTCTGGTCGCCGCCTCCGCCGACACCCTCGCCCTCTACTCCGAACTCGGCGCCCCCTGGGCGCTGCCCCGCGGACTCCGTACGGAGGCGAGGACATGACGACCACCCACGACAGCCCGGTCCTGCGCGTCGCGGGCCGCCCGGTCGGCCGGTACGTCACCCGGCCCGAACTGCCCGAGCGGCTCTCCCCGCGCCCCTACCTGCACCCCGTCACCACGCTGGCCGGCACCGCCGTCACCGAGCTGAGCCCGGCCGACCACGCACACCACCTCGGCGTCGGTGTCGCCGTTCCCGACGTCGAGGGGCACAACTTCTGGGGCGGACGGACCTACGTCCGCGACCGGGGGCCGACCGAACTCGCCAACCACGGCGCCCAGCGCCACACCGGCTTCCAGCTGCGCGACCCCGACGGCTTCGTCGAGGAACTGCGCTGGACGGCCGGCGGTACCGAACTGCTGCGGGAGCGCCGTACCGTCGCGGCGACCGGACTCACCGACACCGCCTGGGCGCTGGACCTCACCTTCTCGCTCACCAACGTCACCGCGGGCGGGCTGACCATCGGCAGCCCCGCCACCAACGGACGCCCCGGCGCGGCCTACGGCGGGTTCTTCTGGCGGGCCCGCAAGGAGCGGGACGCCCCGGACGTCCTCACCCCCGACGGTGACGGCGAGGAGCGGGCGCACGGCAGCCGGGCCGACTGGGTCGCCCTGGCCGGCGCCACCTGGACGCTGGTCTTCGCGGGCGCCACCGACCGCACCCGCGAGGACCCGTGGTTCGTGCGCACCGCCGAGTACCCGGGCGTCGGCTCCTCCCTCGCCCACGACCGGCGGCTGCCGGTGCCGCCCGGCGAGACCGTGGTCCGGCGGATCGTCACCGTGGTCGCCGACGGGCGGCTCGACCGGGACGCGGCGGCCCAGCTGGTGCGCAAGGCGGTGACCTCGTGAACGCCGGGAACACCTCGCAGCCTGTGAACACCGGGAACACCCGGAACGCAGGGAGCACCTACGTCAACCCCGTCCTCGACGCCGACTGGTCCGACCCCGACGTGCTGTGCGTCGGCGACGACTTCTACCTCACCGCTTCCAGCTTCGGCCGGGTGCCGGGCCTGCCGCTGCTGCACTCCCGGGACCTGGTCAACTGGACCCTCGTCGGCCACGCCCTCGAACGCCTGGAACCGGACGCCGAGTTCCGCACGCCTCGGCACGACTGCGGGGTGTGGGCGCCCTCCCTGCGCCACCACGCCGACCGGTTCTGGATCTTCTGGGGCGACCCGGACCAGGGGATCTTCCAGGTCAACGCCCCGGGTATCCGGGGCCCCTGGACCCGGCCGCACCTGGTCAAGGCCGGGAAGGGGCTGATCGACGCCTGCCCCCTGTGGGACGAGGAGACCGGCGAGGCGTACCTGGTGCACGCCTGGGCGAAGTCGCGCTCCGGCGTCAAGAACCGGCTCACCGGCCACCGGATGAGCCCGGACGGCACCGAACTCCTCGACGAGGGCAAGGTGATCGTCGACGGCGACCGGATCCCGGGCTGGTTCACCCTGGAGGGCCCCAAGCTCTATCTGCACGACGGCCGGTTCTGGATCCTCGCCCCCGCCGGGGGAGTGGAGACCGGCTGGCAGGGCGCCTTCCGCTCGCGGGGCTTCTTCGGCCCGTACGAGGAACGGATCGTGCTGGAGCAGAAGGACACCGACGTCAACGGCCCCCACCAGGGCGGCTGGGTGCGCACGGGGGCCGGGGAGGACTGGTTCCTGCACTTCCAGCAGCGCGGCGCCCACGGCCGGGTGGTGCACCTCCAGCCGATGCGCTGGGGCACCGACGGCTGGCCGGTGATCGGCGCGGACGGCGCGCCCGTCGCCACGCACCGCAGGCCCGCGCTGCCGCCGCAGCCGCCAGCCGCGCCCGCCGCCGACGACCGTTTCCCCGGCGGCCGGCACGGCCGGCAGTGGCAGTGGACGGCCAACCCGCGCGAGGGCTGGACCACCCAGCACTCCGCCGACGGACTCCGGTTGGCCTGCGTCCGCTCGGCCGACGCGCACGACCTGCGCCGAGTGCCGAACGTGCTCACCCAGCGGCTGCCCGGGAAGCCGGCCACCGTCGAGGTCGGGCTGCGCCTGGACAGCGAGGAGCCGGGCGCGCGGGCCGGACTCGCGGTGCTCGGGGACGCGTTCTGCTGGATCGGTCTGGAGCGGGCCGCCGACGGCACCGTCCAGGTCGTGCACCGGTTCGCCGAGGCCGTGGCCGAACGCGAACGGGACGCGGCACACCCCCGTCCCGCGCCCGAGGGACGGGTCCGGCTGAGGATCGGGATCGGTCCCGGCGCCCGCTGCCGCTTCCAGTACGACACCGGGGACGGCTGGACCCCGTCCGGGCCCGTCTTCGCCGCCACCCCCTGGCGCTGGGTCGGTGCCCTGCTCGGTCTGTTCGCCCTCGCACCGGACGGCCAGGGGCACGCGGGCTCCGCCGACCTCACGCACTTCCAGGTCCTTCCCGCGTAACCCGCCCGCTCCACCCGCCTGTTGGGAGACGCAATGACGCACCCCCGGGGCAAGCGCTTACCGGACGCAGGCGGAGTGGCGCGCGAACCGCACGACCATCACTGACCCCCCACAACTTCACATATCGCTGGATCCAGAAGAAGAGAGCCGACCAATGAAGATCAGCATCCGTAGAAGCAGGCGTGCCGCCCTGGCCGTCGCCCTGGGTTCCGTCCTCGCCCTGACCGCCACCGCCTGCGGTGACGACGGCAGCGGCGGCGGGGACAAGGGGGCCGAGGGGTCCGGCAAGGGCAAGATCGTCTTCTGGGACAACAACGGCGGTGTGCGCACCGACATCTGGAAGGAGATCATCGCCGACTTCGAGAAGGCGAACCCGGACATCGACGTCGAGTACGTCGGCATCGCCTCCACCGAGTACCAGTCCAAGGTCGACACGGCCATCCAGGGCGGCGGCCTGCCGGACGTCGGCGGGGTGGGCGCGGCGATGCTCGCCGGGTTCTCCGCGCAGAACGCGCTGGAGCCGCTCGACGAGCGCCTGGCCGGGTCCTCCCTCAACGGCAAGCTCAACGCGGACATGGTCGCCTCGCTCAAGGCGGCCGGCGGCGGCGAGGACGCGCTGTACTCGATCCCCACCTCCGCCAACAACGGTGTCCTGTACTACCGGACCGACCTGTTCGACAAGGCCGGCCTGGAGGAGCCGTCCACCTGGGACGCGTTCTACACGGCGGCGGAGAAGCTCACCGCGGCGAAGAAGAACGAGTTCGGCTACACCATCCGCGGCGGCGCCGGTTCCATCGCGCAGGCGCTGGACGCCATGTACGGGCAGAGCGGGATCACCGAGTTCTGGGACGGCGACAAGACCACCGTCAACGACCCGAAGAACGTGGCGGCGCTGGAGAAGTACGCGGCGCTGTTCAAGAGGGTCACCCCGGCCGCCGACCTCAACAACGACTTCACCAAGATGGTCGCGCAGTGGGACTCCGGCACCATCGGGATGCTCAACCACAACCTGGGCTCCTACCAGGACCATGTGAAGGCGTTCGGCGCGGACAAGTTCCGCGGCATCCCGCAGCCGGTCGGCGACAGCGGCAAGCGGGTCCAGGTCTCCAACCCGGTCGACGGGCTCGGCGTGTTCCAGAGCTCCAAGAACAAGGACGCGGCCTGGAAGTTCATCGAGTACGCGGTGTCGCACGAGGCGAACTCCAAGTTCAACGAGTCGGCGGGCCAGGTCCCGGCCAACAACGACGCGGCGAAGGACGCCTGGGTGTCCGCGGCCGAGCCGACCAAGCTGGCCGCCGAGGCGCTGACCGACGGCTCCACCACCATCGTGCAGCTGCCGTACTACCTGCCGGACTGGAACACCATCTCCAAGGCCGAGAACGAGCCGAACTTCCAGAAGGTGCTCCTCGGCGACCTGGAGGCCAAGGACTTCCTGGACACGCTGGCCGAGCAGCTGAACGAGGCGCAGGCCGAGTGGAACGAGCAGAACGCCTGAGCGACGGGGGTGCTCGTCCGCGGGGGGACCGCAGGTCCGTGCTGACGGACCGCGCGGCTCCCCGCGCCCCTCGGGAGTCCTTCCTTCCCCTCGGACGAAAGGCCCAGCATGACGCTCTCCCGCAGACAGGTCGCCGGTGCCGCCGTCGCCGCCGCCCTGCCGCTCACCTTCGGCACCGCCCACGCCGGTGAACACCGGCGCCCCCGGACCCTGTTCATCGCCGGGGACTCCACCGCCGCCCAGAAGTACGCGGACGCCGCCCCCGAGACCGGCTGGGGAATGGCCCTGCCGTTCTTCCTCCGCAAGGGGCTCGCCGTCTCCAACCACGCGGTGAACGGCCGCAGTTCCAAGAGTTTCGTCGACGAGGGCCGGCTCGACGCCCTGCTCGCGGACGTCCGGCCCGGTGACTTCCTGCTCGTCCAGTTCGCGCACAACGACGAGAAGACCACCGACCCCACCCGGTACACCGAGCCCTGGACCACGTACCTCGACCACTTGCGGTTGTACATCGACGGCGCCCGCCGTCGCGGGGCCCGGCCGGTGCTCGCCACCGCGGTCGAGCGCCGCCGGTTCGACGCCGACGGCAACGCCCTGCCCAGCCACGGCGACTATCCGGCAGCGATGCGTTCGCTCGCCGAGCAGGACCGGGTCCCGCTCCTGGACGTGCAGGCGCTGTCGCTGGCGCTGTGGCAGTCGCTGGGCGTCGAGGAGACGAAGAAGTACTTCAACTGGACCGCGACCGAGCAGGACAACACGCACTTCAACCCGCCCGGCGCCATCGCGGTGGCCCGGCTCGTGGCACGTGAGCTGCTGCGGACCCGGGTACTGCGCCCGCAGGACCTCAGGCGGCTGGACGAGGAGATCCCGGAGTCCTGGATCACCTGGCCCCCAGCCGCGGCCTGACCGAAACCACCTGACACGCAAGAGAAGAGAGCCGCACCATGAACACACAGAAGTGGCATGGGCATGCCACAGGTAGAACGTTCGCGCTGGCCGGCTGCGCCGCCCTCGTCCTCGGGGTCACCGGTGCCGGTGTCGCCCAGGCAGGGAACTCCCGGGACCTCGGCCGGCAGGTCCTCGGCGCCGGGGACGGCTGGGCCTCCCAGGGCACCGGCACCACCGGCGGATCCGCCGCGGCCGCCGCGAACGTCTACACCGTGACCACCTGGGCGGAGTTCAAGGCCGCCCTCGCCGACAGCCCCGGCGCGCCCCGGATCATCAAGGTCAAGGGCATGGTCGACGCCGTCTCCGAGGGCTGCGACGCGCTCGCCGCCGAGGGCTACGACTTCCAGCAGTACCTCGCCGACTACGACCCCGCGGTCTGGGGCAACGACACCGTCGTCAGCGGCGAACAGGAGGACCTGCGGGCCGCGTCCGCCGCCAACCAGGACCAGATGATCAAGGCGAACGTGCCCGCGAACACCACCATCGTGGGCGTCGGCCGCGACTCCGGCATCCGCGGCGGCAGCCTCCAGATCAAGGCCGTCGACAACGTCATCGTCCGCAACCTCACCATCGAGGCCCCGGTCGACTGCTTCCCGCAGTGGGACCCGACCGACGACAGCAAGACGGGTGCCTGGAACTCCGAGTACGACGGCGTCGTCGTCTACGGCTCCACCCACGTCTGGGTCGACCACAACACGCTCACCGACGGCCGCTACCCGGACAGTTCCCTGCCCGAGTACTTCGGCAAGGTCTACCAGCAGCACGACGGCCTGCTGGACGTCGTCCGGGGCGCCGACTACGTCACCGTGTCCTGGAACTCCTTCGAGGACCACGACAAGACCATGCTGATCGGCAACAGCGACAGCGCGGGCTCCACCGACTCCGGCAAGCTCAAGGTCACCCTGCACCACAACCGCTTCGAGGGCATCGTGGAGCGGGCGCCGCGCGTCCGGTTCGGCCAGGTCGACTCGTACAACAACCACTTCGTGGTCACCGCCGGGCAGAAGTTCGGGTACGTCTTCGGCATCGGCGCCTCCTCCCAGCTCTACGCCACCGACAACGCCTTCTCGCTGGGTTCCGGGGTGAGCACCGGCAAGGTGCTGAAGAAGTGGAGCGAGGCGCCCCTGACCGCGGCGAACAACTACGTCAACGGCAGGCTCACGGACCTGATCGCCGTGCACAACGCGGAGATCCCCGCCGAGACCCTCCAGTCCGGCGCCGGCTGGACGCCCACCCTGCGCACCAAGGTCGACCACCCCCGCGCCGTCCCCGGCATCGTCGACCGGGGCGCCGGCGCCGGCCGCGGCTGCTGAACCACCCCTGGGGGCCGGGGTGTTCACCCCGGCCCCGCCCGCACACCGCCCCCCTTGGAGCACCCGCATGCCCTCTCCCCACTTCCAGCTGCCCCTGTCCAGAAGGGGATTCCTGATGGCGAGCGCCGGCGCCGGCGTCGCCCTCGGTCTCTCCTCCGTCCCCGCGCAGGCCGGCGGGGCCCGTCCGTTCGGCCGCTACGGATCACCGGCCGCCCGTCTCGACGCGACCACCCTCTACGTGGACGCCCGGGGCCGCGGCGACCACACCACCGTCCAGGCGGCCGTGAACGCCGTCACCGCGGCCGGCTGGACCCTGGTCATCGCTCCCGGCACCTACCGGGAGACCGTCTCCGTCGACGCCACCCGCACCGACCTGACCTGGCTCGGCGCCGGCGACGACCCGCGTGACGTCGTCATCGTCTTCGACAACGCCGCCGGCACCCCCAAGCCCGACGGCTCCGGCACCTACGGCACCACCGGCTCGGCCACCACCACCGTGCGCGCCGACGGCTTCACGGCCCGCCGGATCACCTTCGCCAACGACTGGCTGCGCGCCGACCACCCGGGGATCACCGGCACCCAGGCCGTCGCCCTCAAGGTCATGGGCGACCGCTCCGCCTTCCACGACTGCCGCTTCCTCGGCCACCAGGACACCCTGTACGCCGACACCACCTCGCTGACCGTCCTCGCCCGGCAGTACTTCGCCGACTGCTACATCGAGGGCGACGTGGACTTCGTGTTCGGACGGGCCACGGCCGTCTTCGAGCACTGCCACTTCCGCACCCTCACCCGCACCGACCTGGCCGCCGCCCCCTACGGCTTCGTCTTCGCGCCCTCGACGGCTGCCGCCAACCCCTACGGCTACCTGGTCACCGACGGCCGGGTGACCAGCCAGGCCCCGGACGCGTACTACAAACTGGCCCGCCCCTGGGTGCCCAGCTCCGACACCACGGCCCGGCCGATGCTCACCGTCCGGGAGACCTGGCTCGGTCCGGGCATCGACGCGGTGTCGCCGTACGCCAACATGTCCGCCTCCTACCCCTGGCAGAACCAGCGGTTCGCCGAGTACCGCAACAGCGGCCCCGGCGCCGAGATCACCGTCGCCGAGAACCGGCCCCAACTCACCCGCGCCCAGGCCGCGTCCGCGACCCGCGCCGCGTACCTCGGGGACTGGCGGCCCTGGCGGGAGGAGTGCTGACATGCGCCGACGCACCCTGCTGGCGGGACTGACCGCCGGGCTCGCGGCGGCGGGCGCCCCACCCGCGCTCGCCGGCGGCCACCGTGTCCTGCACGTCCGCCCCGGTGACTCCGTGCAGGCCGCCGTGGACGCGGTCACCGGACCCGGCCGGACGATCGTGGTGCACCCGGGGACTTATCGAGAAGTCGTCAAAGTCCCCGCCGAGGCGGCCGGGTTGACCCTGCGCGGCGCCACCCGCGATCCCCGCGACACGGTCATCGTCTTCGACCGCGCCAACGGCACCCCGAAACCCGACGGTTCGGGCACCTACGGCACGGCCGGCTCCGCCACCTTCACCTCCGAGGCCCCCGGACTGACCGTCCGCGACCTCACCCTCGCCAACGACTGGCTGCGCGCCGACCACCCGGAGATCACCGGCACCCAGGCCGTCGCCGCCTGCACCTACGGCGACCGCACCCACTTCGACAACGTCCGGCTCCTCGCCCACCAGGACACCCTCTTCGTCGAGACCACCGCCCTGGACGCCTTCGACCGGCAGTACTTCCACCGCTGCTACATCGAGGGCGACGTCGACTTCGTCTTCGGCCGCGCCACCGCCGTCTTCGACCACTGCCACTTCCACACCCTGCAACGGCAGGTGGACTTCGTCCCCAAGGGCATGGTCTTCGCGCCGTCCACGGCCCGCGCCAACCCCCACGGCATCCTCGCGGTCCGCTCCCGCGTCACCTCCGGCGCCGAGGACGGGGCGTACAAACTGGCCAGGCCCTGGGTGCCCTCGTACGAGACGACCGCGTGGCCCTCCCTGGTCGTGCGGGACACCTGGATCGGCCCCGGCATCGACCCCGTGACCCCCTACACCAACATGCGGGAGGCGTACCCCTGGCAGACCATGCGGTTCGCGGAGTACGCCAACACCGGCCCCGGCGCCGCGGTCACGGTCCCGGAGAACCGGCCGCAGCTCTCCGCCGAGCAGGCCGGCTCGCACACCGCACGCGCCTACCTGGGCGACTGGCGGCCCCATGGGCACCCCTGAGGCGCCGTACCCGGCCCCGTACCCGGCGCTGTACTCGGCGCTGGCCGAGGAGCTGACCTTCCCCCTGGCCTGGGGAACCTCCCCGGTCCGTGACTTCGGGCGGTGGCGGGCGACCGCCCGCGCCAAGGTCGAGGAGTGCCTGCTCGTGCCGGACCAGGACGGGACGCCGTATGCGCCCGAGTACGCCGAGCCGTCCCCGGCCGACGGCTACACCCGGCAGCTCGTGACGCTCTCCCTGACCCGGTACGAACGCGTCCGGGGCGCCCTGCTCACCCCGGACGGCCCCGGCCCCTTCCCCGCCGTCCTGCTCCTGCACGACCACGGGGCCCGCTTCGACATCGGCAAGGAGAAGTGCGTCCGGCCCTGGTACGACGGCACCCGGCTCGCCTCCGCCCAGGACTGGGCCGACCGGCACTTCAGCGGCCGCTTCCCCGGTGACGAACTGGCCCGGCGTGGCCATGTCGTGCTGTGCCTGGACGCCCCGGGCTGGGGCGACCGGGGCCCGATCACCTACGACCGACAGCAGGCGCTCGCCGCCGGCTTCTACCAGCTCGGCTCCTCGCTCGCCGGACTCATGGCCCGGGAGGACGTCCGGGCCGCCCGGTTCCTGGCGGGACTGCGCCGGGTGCGCCGGGTCGCCGCCGTCGGCTTCTCGATGGGCGCCCACCGCGCCTGGCAGACCGCCGCGCTCACCGACGACGTCGCCGCCTGCGCCGCCGTCGGCTGGATGACCGGGCTGAGGGCCATGATGACGCCCGGCCACAACGCCCTGCGCGGGCAGTCGGCGTACTACCTGTTCCACCCCGGGCTCGCCCGGCATCTCGACTTCCCCGACGTGGCGAGCATCGCCGCCCCCAGGCCGATGCTGCTGCTCAACGGTGCGCTGGACCCCCTGTTCCCCGCCGACGGAGTACGGGTGGCCCACGACAAGCTGCGCGCCGTCTGGCGTTCGCGCCACGCCGAGGAGCGGCTCCGCGTGCTGACCTGGCCCGACCTCGGCCATGTCTTCACCGACCGTATGCAGGACGAGGTCTTCCGCTGGCTCGACTCCGTCCTGTGACCCCTCCCCTCCCCACCGACCGGACGAAAGGACCCGCACTCCATGTCTCGTCGAACCGCCCTGTCCCTCGGCGCCGCACTCGCGGTCGGCGCCTCGCTCGCCGTCCTGCCCACCCAGGCCCAGGCCGCGACCGTCGTCGTCGACACCACCGCCGAACTGACCAGCGCCCTCTCCTCGGCCACCGCCGGCACCGTCATCCAGGTGCGCGGCGGCACCTACTACCCGACGGCCACGCTCCAGTCGACCGCCAACGGCACCTCCGCGAGCCCGGTCACGCTCACCGCGTACGGCTCCGAGACCGTGAAGATCGACGGGTCGTCCCTGCCCGACGGCGACTGGATCTTCAAGCTCACCGCCGACTACTGGAACGTCTCCAACCTCACCTTCCAGAACTCCCCGGACAGCGCCGTCGTCTGCCAGTCCTGCACCGGCACGGTGTGGAACAACGTGAAGACCATCAACGGCGGCGACTCCGGCTTCACCCTCACCGGCGACGGAACGGTCAACAACACCGTCCGCAACCTGGACAGTTACGGCCACTACGACGCCGCCAACCACGGCGAGAACGCCGACGGGATCGCCGTGAAGTACGGCTCCGGCTCCGGGAACCTGATCACCGGGGCGCGCCTGTTCAACAACTCCGACGACGGCCTGGACTTCTGGTCCTTCTCCTCCCCGGTCACCGTCGAGCACACCTGGGCCTTCGGCAACGGTGTCAACCGCTGGTCCGACTCCGCCTTCGCGGGCGACGGCAACGGCTACAAGCTGGGCGGCGACGGCGAGGTCGTCGCGCACGTCGTCAACAACTCCGCCGCCTGGGGCAACGCCGGGAACGGGTTCACCGAGAACTCCAACACCGGGGCGATCGTGATCAACCGCACCACGGCGTACGCCAACTCCAAGTGGGGCTACTACTTCGCGACCGGTTCCGCGAGGCTCGGCAAGAACCTCGCCGTCGGCAACGGCAGCGGCCTGGTCAGCAAGGGCTCCTCGGTCGTCTCGGCCGGCAACAACTGGGACTCCGGGATCTCCACCCCGTCCTTCGTCTCGACCAACGCCGCCACCACGTACAACGCCCGGAGTTCCAGCGGCACCCTGCCCGCGACCACGTTCCTGACCACGGGCTCCACCACCATCGGCGCGACGATGGACTGAGTCAGCGCCCCACCGGGCCGACCGACTCCAGGGTCGGCACCACCGGCACGATCGTGCCGTCCGCCGCGAACCGCAGGCGGTCGACCGTCGTCTCCCGGTGCGTGCCGTCCCCGCCCGGCCGGCCCGGCCCGTCCAGGGCGAAGCGGTGGTAGACGATGTACCAGTCGTCGGTGCCGGGCGCGTTGACCACCGCGTGGTGGCCGGTGCCGAGGATGCCGTACTCGGGCCGCTTGGACAGGATCGTGCCCCGCTCGGTCCACGGCCCGAGCGGGGACGGGCCGGTGGCGTACGCGACGTGGTAGTCCTCGCTGCGGGTGTCGTCCTCGGACCACATCAGGTAGTAGGTGCCGTGCCGTTCGATCACGAAGAACGCCTCACGGAAGTTCTCCGGGGTGATCTCGCGGACCAGCGCCGGGTCGAAGGACACCATGTCGGCGTGGAGCGGCACGACATAGCCGTGGGTGTTGCCCCAGTAGAAGTACGACGTGCCGTCCGCGTCGGTGAACACGGCCGGGTCGATCATCTGGCCCGGGTAGGCGTCCCTCGCCACCAGCGGTTCGCCCAGCGCGTCCGTGAACGGTCCGGCGGGGGAGTCGGCCACCGCCACGCCGATCTGCTGCTCGGCGCAGAAGTACAGGTAGTACCGGCCGTCGCGCTCGGCGATCGCCGGCGCCCAGGCGTGCCGGTCCGCCCAGGTCACGTCCCGGCCCAGGTCGAGCACCACCCCGTGACCGGTCCAGTGCACGAGGTCCGCGGAGGAGTACGCCGAGAACCGGGTCCCGCCCCAGCCGGGGAAGCCGTCGGTCGTCGGGTAGACCCAGTACGCGCCGTCCAGGTGACGGACATCGGGATCGGCGGTCAGTCCCGGCAGGACCGGGCTGCGGGTGGGCACCGCCTCGACCGTCCAGGTGCGGGCGGTGCCGTCCGCCGCCGTGACGGTGTACGTCCGCGGAGCGCGGAAGTCGCCCGGCGTGCCCGAGGCGGGGCTGACCGTGGCGCCCTCGCCGGTCCACAGGGCCGGGGCGAGGCGCTCCAGGTCCGTGTCCGGTTCCATCGGCAGGACGACCTCGGCCGTCGCCTCCGTCACGACGGCGTACCCCCGCTGTCCGGGCACCGTCGCGTCGACGATCGAGGCGGGGCCCGCGGGGCGGGCGGCGAGCAGCCGGTCGTACTCCTCCCGGGTCAGCGGCAGGACGCTGCCGTGCCGCGGGTTCGCCGGCAGCCGGTGGTCCGCGCACGGGGTCCACCGGCCGGAGTCCAGGTCGTCGGTCTCGAAGGGCAGGTGGCCCCGCCCGCCGTACTCGTCGATGAACAGGTACCACCGGTCCTCGGTGTTCGACCGGAACACCGTCGGCCCCTCGCCGCGCTCCATCGCGCCGGCACCGATCCGGTCGGCGACCAACTCCCAGGACGTGGACGTCAGTTCACCCGACTTCTCGCAGGTGATGAACTTCGAGCCGGGGGCGCCGGAGCCGGGCTCGCGCTCGTCCTTGGTGAAGCGGTAGTAGGTGCCCCGGTGCTCGACGACCGTGGAGTCGATGACGGAGTGACCCGGGTCGTGCCACACCACGGGCTCGGTGAAGGTACGGAAGTCCCGGGTCGTCGCGTACAGCATCCGGTTGTAGGACGCGCCGGTGTGCCCCGGGTCGTCCTCCGCGTACAGCCGGGACGCCCAGTGGACGACGTACGCGCCGAGCGCCGGGTCCCAGTGCGCCTTGGGGGCCCAGGCGTTGCCCGCGCGGTCGGGGGCGATCCGCACCAGGCGCCGGTCGGTCCAGTGGACGAGGTCGGTGGAGTCCCAGACCACGACGGACCGGCTGCCGTGCCGCTGCACCTCCTCCCAGCTCCCGCCCGGCTCCCCGTGCATGCGCAGGTCGCTGGCGATCAGGAAGAAGCGGTCCCCCTCGGGCGAGCGGACCAGGAACGGGTCGCGCAGGCCCCGGGTGCCGACGTCGGAGGTCAGCACCGGCCGGCCCGCGTCGAGTTCGCGCCAGTGCAGCGGGTCCTCGCCGCGGCTGAGGGCGAAGCGGATCCGCTCGCCGTCGGCGCTGTCCTCACCGGTGAAGTAGGCGAAGAGATAGCCGGCGTACTGGGGTTCGGTCACGGGTGGTGCTCCTGGCTGCTCGATGCCGGACGGTCGGCCCTCGGAGTGTCACCAGCGCGGAAACAGCACGTCAATCGGGATCGGCCGGATCCGGGCGAGCGAAAGTTTCGGTTGTTTTCGCGCCCGCGCGGCAACCTCCCGGCCCTCGGCGGCGACTGCCGGATGTTCCCCGTCCCCCAGGAAAGGAGCGTTCCGTGCGGCAGAGCACCGGACGCCATCGCAGGACCCGCACGCTCGCCGTCGCCGCCGCCGTGGCCGTCGCCGCGGGAGCGGGCGGTGTGTATCTCGGCCTGACGAACGGCGGCGCCGAGGCCGCCTCCGCGACGGTCACCGTCACCAGCACGGCCCAGCTGGAGTCGGCCGTGAAGAACGCGGTCGCCGGCACCGTCATCCAGGTCCGGGCCGGCACCTACACGCCCGCGGCGACCCTGAAGTCCACGGCGAACGGCACCACTTCGGCCCGCATCACGCTCAAGGCGTACAGCGGCGAGAAGGTCAAGATCGACGGCTCGAAGCTGCCCGACGGATCCTGGCTGGCCGGTATCTACGGCGACTACTGGACCGTTCAGGACCTCACCTTCCAGAACTCCCCGGCGCAGGGCTTCGTCGCCACCTCCTCGGTCGGCGGAGTCTTCAAGAACCTCGTCACCGCGAACAACGGCGACTCCGGGTTCACCCTGCGCGGCGACGGCACCACCGGCAACCTCGTGCAGAACCTGGACAGTCACGGCAACTACGACGCCGCCGGGCACGGGCAGAACGCCGACGGCATCGCGGTGAAGTTCGGCTCCGGGACGGGCAACCGGATCACCGGGGCCCGCCTGTACAACAACTCGGATGACGGGCTCGATCTCTGGCAGTTCTCCTCGCCGGTGACCATCGACCACTCCTGGGCCTTCGGCAACGGCAAGAACCGCTGGGGCGACACTGCCTTCGAGGGCAACGGCAACGGCTACAAGCTGGGCGGCGGGGGCGTCACCGTCGCGCACGTCGTCAACAACAACGCGGCCTGGGACAACACCCTGAACGGGTTCACCGAGAACTCCAACCCGGGCGCGATCGTGCTGAACCGCAACACCGCCTACTCCAACGCCGAGTCCGGCTTCTACTTCGCCACCGGCAAGGCGCGGCTCGCACGGAACCTGGCGGTGAGCAACAAGGGCGGTCTGTCGAAGCTGGGTTCGTCCACGGTCTCCGCCGCGAACAACTGGGACAGCGGGGTGACGACGCCATCCTTCAAGTCGGTGGACGCGACCACCGCCTACGGCGCGCGCGCCGCGGACGGCTCGCTGCCCGCGACCACCTTCCTGACCACCGGCTCCACCGCCATCGGCGCCACCATGGACTGATCCACGGGTCACGAGGAAAACGCCCCCGCCGGTCGTCACCGGCGGGGGCGCCTCTCTGCTGACCGAGGGGGGCTCAGGTCAGCAGGCTCTGGGATTACTCGTACGTGATGTCAGACGCACTGAAGAGGCACGACGTTCCGTCCGCGCCCACACCGAGCTGAGTCGGCTCGGCGCCGGTGTTGTTGCCCTTGAACCGGACGCACGTCTTGATCTTCTTGCCGCTGTCCCCGTGGATGCGGACCTTGCGCAGCGAGGCGGTGTCCCCGTAGTTGGAGTTGATGCCCACGATCGAGTTCATCGGCGCGGTGACGTCCACGTCGTTGATGATGACCGTGCGCTTGTACTGCGTGGAGCAGTTCCCGCAGGTGCGCACCAGCTTGCCGGAGTTGGCGACCTGGAACTTGCTCACGACCAGCTTGCCCGCGCCGTTGAACTGGAGGACCTTGTCCGAGCCGTTCTTCGCGCCGCCGCCGTAGACCGTGTACACGGACGAGGCGGACTTGCCCTTGAAGGTCGCCGCGTCCTCGCCGACGTCCAGCCACCACACGTTCTGGAGCGTGCAGGAGCCCAGGCAGTGCACTCCGTCGGCGGCCGGGGTCCCGATGATCACGTTCTTCAGGACCGCGCCGTCGGCGAGCTGGAAGACCGGGTCCTGGCCCTCGTCCTGGCTGTCGCCGCCGAGGGCGCCGCTGCCGTAGAACTTCTTGTAGCCGCCGTCGTAGGTGCCCGACACCTTGATGGTGCTGGACACGGCCTTGCTGCCGGTCGCGGTCGGCCAGCTGGAGGCGGCGCCGGCGGTGGACAGCATCGACGTGGTGACGATCGCCGCTCCGGTGATGCCGAGGGCCGAGGCGCCCGCGATCACCGCGCGCCGCTTGGTGACCCGGCGGCGGTGGCGGACGCGCTGTTCGGCTGGTGCAGTCATGCCCATTCCTTGCGTGGGGAGTTGTGGCTTGCGCTACCTGGTCGCCACGGAACGGGAAAGGGTTGCCGCCGTCCGGAGAATTTTTCTTCCGCGCCTCTTCCGCGGGTTCTACGAGTCGCCGTCGTCGCTGTCGCCGTCCTTGTGGCGGGCGAAGCCGCCCGCCACGGAGAGGTCGTCGCCGTCCGCGCGGGCCGTCGCGGAGTAGCCGTCGGCCGCCGCGTCCCGGCCGCCGCGCTCGTGGTCGTACTGCCCGGCGAACACCCACTCGCCCTCGGGGACCGTACGGTCCTCCTTGAGCACCCAGGTGTAGACGAGGAAGCCGTCGTGCTCCTCGACCGTCACCGTGAAGTCGTCCTCGGGCAGCGAGCGCCAGGCGCCGGTGGAGGTCACCCCGCCGGTCTGCGCGATCCTCAACTCGACCGTCAGCTGCTTGAGTTCTTCGTCGGTCTTCAGGGTCACATTGCTCTGCGCCCAGAACTCGTTGCTGTGCGGGTCGACCGAGCCGTCCGACCACAGCGGCCCGTCCTCCTCGCCGGCGGCGGGCGGCCGCACGGTCTGCGAGGGCCGCGCGGCCGACGGGGACTCACTCGCCTCCCGGGACGGCCCGGAGGCCTCCGGTGTCGGATCCGCCGGGGGAGCGGAGGGCCGGGGCGGGCGGCTCGTCGCGTCCGGCGAGGGCGCGGTGGGCGTCGGAGAGGTGGCCACCGTCCGCTGCGGGGTGTCCTCCTTCACGGCCGAGGCCACCGCGTACCCGCCGACCGCCAGCACGCTCGCCACCGCGGCGGTCGCGCCGGCCACCCGCGCCCAGGCGAACACCGAGGACCGGGTGGCCCGGTGGCCGGTGCGGGCCTCCTCGGCCCTACCCCGCTCGATCCGCGCCAGCATGCGCTCACGGTGGGGCTCGTGCGCCTCGGCCGCCTCGTGCAGCCGGGCGCGCAGCTCGTCGTGCACGTCCCGCCGCCTCGTCATCGGTCCCTCCCCGTGGCGTCACCGGTGGGCGCCATCGCCGCGTGCATCCTCAGCGGTGCCGCCTTCGGGCCGAGCAGTCGCTGCAGTTCCGCCATCCCCTTGGAGGTCTGGCTCTTCACCGTACCCACCGAGACGCCGAGGGCGAGCGCGGTGTCCTTCTCCGAGAGGTCGAAGGCGTGCCGCAGCACCACGCAGGCCCGCTTGCGGAACGGCAGTCTACGCAGCGCCTCCTGTACGTCCACCACGCCCGCTATGTCCGGGTTCTCGGTCTTCTCCTCGCGCTGCGACCAGAACAGGGTGATCCGGCGCCGCTCGCGGACCGCGCTGCGGATCCGGGTGCGGGCGAGGTTGGCGACCACGCCCCGGGCGTAGGCGACGGGGTGGTCGGCGGCACGGACCCGGTCCCAGCGGTTCCACAGGGCCAGCAGCGCGTCCGCGGCCAGGTCGTCGGCCGCGTCCGCCTCACCGGTCAACAGGTGCGCGAAGCGGGAGAGTTCCGCGTAGTGACGTTCGAAGAAGGCGTGGAACTCCACGGAGGCGGCGTCGTCGACGGCTGTGCCCACGGGCGACCTCTCCTGCCTGTGATTGGCATGTGAATGACATGTGAGGGTCCGGCGATCTTGGTGCCGAGGAGCGGAAGCGTAGCAGTGGGCGCGGTCAGGGTTCGTACGGGGCTTCGAACAACGTATGGCCCGCCGCACCTCAGCAGCCCTGATTCCGTAACACGGGGAAAACCTGAGACGAGTTCAACAAGGGAACAATCCAGCCAGCATCCGCACACTGATCCCCCAGGCACCAAGGAGCCGCAGGCATGTCCGAGACGCAAGAGAAGGTCGACCGGCCGGGCGGTCCGGCCCCGGCCGTGAACAGCGTGGACCGCTTCTTCAAGATCTCCGAACGCGGGTCCACCTACGGCCGTGAGATACGCGGCGGCTTCGCCACGTTCTTCACCATGGCCTACATCCTTGTCCTGAATCCCATCATCCTCGGCAGCGCCAAGGACAAGTTCGGCGAGACGCTCGACCCGGTCCAACTCACCACCGCCACCGCCCTGGTGGCCGCGGTCATGACCGTCATCATGGGCATCGGCGGCAACCTGCCGCTCGCGCTCGCCGCCGGTCTCGGCCTGAACGCCGTCGTCGCCTTCCAGATAGCCCCGCTGATGAGCTGGGACGACGCGATGGGTCTGGTGGTCCTGGAGGGCCTGCTGATCTGCGCCTTGGTCCTCACCGGGCTGCGCGAGGCCGTCATGCACGCGATCCCGCAGGCGCTGAAGCAGGCGATCAGTGTCGGCATCGGTCTGTTCATCGCCTTCATCGGCTTCGTCGACGCCGGCTTCGTCACCCGGATCCCGGACGCGGCCAACACCACCGTCCCGGTGCAGCTCGGGGGCACCGGAAGCCTCACCGGCTGGCCGATCCTGGTGTTCTGCCTCGGGGTGCTGCTGACGATCGGGCTGCTGGCCCGCAAGGTCAAGGGCGCGATCCTGATCAGCATCGTCGTGATGACCGTCGTCGCCCTCGTCATCAACTCGATCGCCGACGTGAAGTCCTGGGGCCTGACCACGCCCGAGTGGCCCGAGAAGCTGGTCGACACCCCCGACTTCGGACTGATCGGCCAGTTCAGCCTGTTCGGCGCGTTCGGCGAGACCACCTTCATCACGGTCGTGCTGCTCGTCTTCACCCTGGTGCTGTCCGACTTCTTCGACACCATGGGCACCGTCGTCGGCATCAGCGCCGAGGCGAAGCTGCTGGACGAGGAGGGCAAGGTCCCCAACCTCGGCCGGGTGCTGCTCATCGACGGCGCGGCGGCGGTCGCGGGCGGTGCCTCGTCCTCGTCCTCGGCCACCTCCTACATCGAGTCGGCGGCGGGCGTGGGCGAGGGCTCGCGCACCGGCTTCTCCAACCTGGTGACCGGCGGCCTGTTCGCCCTCGCCCTCTTCCTCACCCCGCTGCTCACCATCGTCCCGCTCCAGGCCGCGGCGCCCGCCCTGGTCGCGGTCGGGTTCCTGATGATGACCCAGGTCAAGCACATCGACTGGGACAAGTACGAGATCGCCATCCCGGCGTTCCTGACGATCGCCGTGATGCCGTTCACGTACTCCATCACCAACGGCATCGGCGCCGGCTTCGTCGCCTTCGTCCTCATCAAGACCGTGCTGGGCAAGGCCAAGGAGGTCCACTGGCTGCTCTGGGGGACCTCGGCGCTCTTCCTGGTCTACTTCGCCATCGACCCGATCGAGCAGCTCCTCGGCGTGTAGGGACCCTCAGCCGGCCAGGGCCGCCTGCATCATCGCCCTGGCCACCGGCGCCGCCAGCCCGTTGCCACTGACCTCGGAGCGGGCGGCGCCGGACTGCTCGACCATCACCGCGACCGCCACCTGCCGGTCCCCGGACTTCGCGTACGAGGTGAACCAGGCGTACGGCGTCTTGCTGTTGTTCTCGCCGTGCTGGGCCGTGCCGGTCTTACCGCCCACCGTCGCGCCGTCGATCCGGGCGTTGGTGCCGGTGCCCTCCGACACCACCGTCTCCATCGCGGACTGCAACTCCCCGGCCGTCGCGGAGCTGACGATCCGCTCGGTGTCCGGGTCGGAGTCGTAGTCCTGGAGGACCTCCCCGCCGCCGTCGGTCACCTGCGCGACCATGTGCGGCGAGACCAGCTTCCCGTCGTTGGCGATGGCCGCGGAGACCATGGCCATCTGCAGCGGCGTCGCCGTGACGTCGAACTGGCCGATGCCGGTCAGCGCCGTCTGCGCCCGGTCCATGTCGGAGGGGTACACGCTGGCGTAGGCCCGCACCGGCACGTCCTGCTCGGTGTCGTTGAAGCCGAACTTCTCGGCCATGCCCCGCACCTTGTCCTGTCCGAGGTCGACGGCCATCTTCGCGAACACGTTGTTGCACGAGTACTGGAGGGCCGTACGGATCGTGGCGTTCTCGCACGGAGCGGACCTGTTCTCGTTCTCCAGCACGGTCGTGGTGTCCGGCAGCGTGTACGGGTCCGGGCTGTCCGTCCGCTCGTCCACCGAGGAGTACAGCCCGTCCTCCAGCGCGGCCGCCGCCACGACCAGCTTGAACGTGGAGCCCGGCGGCAGCGGCTGGCGCAGCGCGCGGTTGGTCAGCGGCTTGTCGGAGTCCGCCTTCAGCTCCTTCCAGGCCGTCCCCGCGGTGTTGGCGTCGGTGAGCGCCGCGGGGTCGTACGACGGCGTCGAGACCACCGCGAGGATCCGGCCGGTCGCCGGGTCGATCGCGACGGCCGCGCCCTTGGTGTCGCCGAGCGCCTCGTAGGCGGCCTTCTGTACGTCCGGGTCGATCGTGGTGACCACGTTGCCCGGCTCCGTCCGCTCACCGGTGACGGTGTCCAGCGGGGACTTCAGCCGGTTGTCGGTGCCGTTGAGGACGTCCTGGTAGATCCCTTCCAGCTGGGTGGCCGAGTACGTCTGCGAGGCGTAGCCCGTCACCGCGGCGTACAGCTCGCCGTCGGTGTAGGTGCGCTTGTACGCGAGGTCTCCGTCCTCGGTCCGTGCCGAGCCGGTGATCGCTTCACCGGCCACGACGATGTTCCCGAGCGGTGCCGCGTACGTCTGTATCGCGTTCCGCCGGTTGTCCTTGTCGTCCGCGAGTGCCCGGCCCTCGTAGAACTGCACCCAGGTGGCCCTGACCAGCAGGGACAGCACCAGGAGCAGCGAGAAGACCGAGGCGCGCCTGATCGTCTTGTTCATCCCACCCGGCAGGACGAGCGGGCCGGGGCGAATCGTTCCTTCTCGTGACGTTTCTCATCGAGTGTTCATGAAGTGCCGCGCGTCCGCGCGGGCCCCGGCGTCAGAGCCGCCGGGTGGCCAGGGTCAGCCGGTCCCGGGCGTCGAACAGGGCGTCCTTGACCATCTGCTCGTGGGCCGGGGTCAGCCGGGCCACCGGCACCGAACAGCTGATCGCGTCCCGGGCCGGGGTCCGGTACGGGATCGCCACGCCGAAGCAGCGCAGACCGAGGGTGTTCTCCTCGCGGTCCACGGCGAAGCCCTGCTCCCGGACCTGCTGGAGTTCCTCGATGAGCCGCTCGCGGTCGGTGATGGTGTTCTCGGTGAGCGCCGGGAGCGTCTCCGGGAGCAGCTTGCGGACCATTTCGTCCGAGTAGGTGCTCAGCAGCGCCTTGCCCAGGGAGGTCGAGTGGGCGGGCAGCCGGCGGCCGACCCGGGTAAAGGGGCGCAGGTAGTGCTGGGACTGGCGGGTGGCCAGGTAGACGACGTTCGTGCCGTCCAGCCGCGCCAGGTGGATGGTCTCGGTGGTGTCGTCCGAGAGCCGGTCCAGCGTCGGCCGCGCCGCCGCGACCACCTCGTCGCCGTCGATGTAGGAGGTGCCGACCAGCAGCGCCCGCACCCCGATGCCGTACCGCGTGCCCGTCGCGTCGGTCTCCACCCAGCCCAGCTCGACCAGGGTGCGCAGCAGCATGTACAGGCTGGACTTGGGATAGCCGACGGCCTCCTGGACCGCCGCGAGGGAGTGCATACCGGGGCGTCCGGCGAAGTATTCGAGCAGTTCAACCGTCCGTACCGCGGACTTGACCTGCGCTCCGCCCCCCGTCTCGCCAGCCGACATCGCCCTTGACCCCTTCGTTCGGCGGGAAATAGTCTCCAACAGCATATTCACCATGAGAGACAGCGTTCAGTATATCGAACGACCTGGTGGATGACCCCGTACTGCGGCAATACATGTGTGGAGGGACCCGCGGTGGCAGCAGCACCAGTCTGGAGTGTCGACCCCCGTACCGGGAAGCAGCGCGAGCAGGTTGCGGTGGAGGCCACAGCCCAGGAGGTGGACACCGCCGTCCGCGCCGCGCACGAGGCGCGCGGCGCCCTGACCGACCGGTCCGTGCGCGCCGCC
Organism: Streptomyces sp. NPDC048002; assembly: GCF_040653275.1. Taxonomy (NCBI): domain Bacteria; kingdom Bacillati; phylum Actinomycetota; class Actinomycetes; order Kitasatosporales; family Streptomycetaceae; genus Streptomyces; species Streptomyces sp. NPDC048002. The sequence continues at coordinate 85,538 of NZ_JBEZNL010000014.1, forward strand.
TTCCTGCGCACCGCGGCCGAGCGTCTGGAGGCCGCCAAGGACCAGCTGATCGAGGCCGCCGACGCCGAGACCGCGCTCGGACCGGTCCGGCTCACCGGCGAACTCGCCCGCACCTGCTACCAGCTGAGGGCCTTCGCCGGCATCGTCGACGAGGGCGCCTTCCTCGACGTCGTCATCAACCACCCCGACGGCACCGCCACCCCGCCCGTCCCCGACCTGCGCCGCTACAAGGTGCCGCTCGGCGTGGTCGCCGTCTACTCGGCCTCCAACTTCCCCTTCGCCTTCTCCGTCGCGGGCGGCGACACCGCGAGCGCGCTGGCCGCGGGCTGCCCCGTGGTCGTCAAGGCCCACCCCGACCACCCGGCCCTGTCCGAGCTGGTCGCCAAGGTGCTGCGCACGGCCGCCGCCGAGCACGGCGTCCCCGCGGGCGTCGTCGGCCTGGTCCACGGCTTCACCGCGGGCGTCGAGCTGATCGAGCACCCGCTGGTCTCCGCGGCCGGCTTCACCGGCTCCGTACGCGGCGGGCGCGCCCTCTTCGACGCGGCGGCGGCCCGCCCCGTGCCGATCCCCTTCCACGGCGAACTGGGCTCGCTGAACCCGGTGCTGGTCACCGAGGCCGCCGCGGCCGAGCGGGCGGAGGCCATCGGCGCCGGGCTCGCCGGGTCGATGACCCTCGGCGTCGGCCAGTTCTGCGTGAAGCCCGGACTGGTGCTCGCGCCGGCCGGTGACGCGGGCGACCGGCTGGTCAAGTCGCTGACGGACGCGGTGAGCGACGTCGACGCCGGGGTCCTGCTCGACCACCGGATGCGGGACAACTTCGTCGCCGGGGTCGCCGAGCGCGCCGAACTGCCCGAGGTCGAGTCCCCGGTGACGCCGGGGGCGGGCGGCGAGCACACGGTGAGCGCGGGCTTCCTGACGGTACCGGCGGCGAAGCTGGCCGAGGAGGGCGCGCACGACCTGCTGCTGGAGGAGTGCTTCGGGCCGGTCACGGTCGTCGTCCGCTACACCGACGAGGCCGAGGCCAAGGCGGTCCTCTCGCGGCTCCCGGGCAACCTGACCGCCACGGTCCAGCTCTCCACCGAGGAGGCCGCGGGCCAGGGCCGCGGACCCGAACTGCTCGCGGAACTGACCCCGCTGGCCGGCCGGGTGCTGGTCAACGGCTGGCCCACGGGTGTCGCGGTCGCCCCGGCCCAGCACCACGGCGGCCCCTACCCGGCGACCACGTCCACCTCGACCTCCGTCGGCGGCACGGCCATCGAGCGCTGGCTCAGGCCGGTGACGTACCAGGGCGCGCCCGAGGCGCTGCTGCCCGCGGAACTGAGGGACGACAATCCGCTGGGTCTGCCGCGCCGCTTCAACGGCCGTCTGGAACGCTAGGCGGATGGACCTCGAACTCCCCGAACTGCCCTTCCCGCTGCGCACCTACGGACCCGACGGCCACTGGTCCCACGAGGACGGTGTGCTCACCGGATGGGCCGGGCCCCGGCAGGACCGCTTCGTCCCGCCGACCGGCGAGAACCTGGACTCCGCCTCGGACGCGCCCCGGCTGCTCGGGGCGCCCGAGGGGGACTTCCAGCTGATCGCCCGGGTCACCGTCGGTTTCGCGGGAGCCTTCGACGCGGGGGTCCTCTACGTCCATGTCGGTGAACGGGCCTGGGCGAAGCTCTGCCTGGAGTACTCCCCGGACGTGCCCACCGTCTGCACGGTGGTCACCCGGGGACACTCCGACGACGCCAACTCCTTCACCGTGGAAGGCAGTTCGGTGTGGCTGCGGGTGAGCCGCACCGGGCGGGCCTTCGCCTTCCACGCCTCCCGGGACGGCGAGCGGTGGACCTTCGTCCGGCTGTTCACCCTCGGCGAGGAGAAGGAGACCTCCGCCGCCCTGGTCGGTTTCCTGGCCCAGTCGCCGCTCGGCGAGGGCTGCGTCGTCACCTACGACCACCTGGAGTTCCGGCCCACCTGGCCCGACGACCTCCGAGACGGAAGCTGAGCAGCCCGGGTCACCGCCGGCCGTCCCGGAGGCGTTCCGGACCCGCTCTCCGGGGCCGTCCGGTCCGCCGCACCGGACCGACCCCGAGCGCCTGCCGGACCCGGTTCGGCCGGATGGGAATGAACCCCGCCGCTTGAACGTTCATGCAGTTTTGCGGAGGGAGTCTCCGTATACGTCCGAGCGGGAGAGAGCCGAGAGAACATGCGCGTCGAGATCTGGAGCGACATCGCCTGCCCCTGGTGCTACGTGGGCAAGGCCCGCTTCGAGAAGGCGCTCGCGGCCTTCCCGCACCACGACGAGGTCGAGGTCGTGCACCGCTCCTTCGAGCTGGACCCCGGCCGAGCCAAGGACGACACCGGACCGGTCGTCCCCATGCTCGCCAAGAAGTACGGCATGAGCGAGGCGCAGGCCCAGGCCGCCGAGGACAACGTGGGCGCCCAGGCCAACGCGGAGGGCCTCGCCTACCGCACCCGCGGCCGGGACCACGGCAGCACCTTCGACATGCACCGCCTGCTGCACTTCGCCAAGGAGCAGGGCCGCCAGGGCGAACTGGTGCAGGCCCTGTACGAGGCGAACTTCGCCGAGGAGGAGTCCGTCTTCGGCGACCACGAGCGGCTCGTCCGGCTGGCCGCCGCCGTCGGCCTCGACGCGGCCGCCGCCCGCGCGGTGCTCACCGACCCCGACGCGTACGCCGACGAGGTCCGCGCCGACGAGCGCGAGGCCGCCGAGCTGGGCGCGACCGGCGTGCCGTTCTTCGTCATCGACCGCAAGTACGGCGTCTCCGGCGCCCAGCCCGCCGACCTGTTCGCCCAGGCCCTCACCCAGGCGTGGGGCGAGCGCTCCCCGCTCACCCTGATCGACCAGGGCGCCGGCGACACCTGCGGCCCCGACGGGTGCGCCGTGCCGCAGCCGTAAAGCCGCAGGTCGGAGCGGACGTATAAGGGCTGCTTAGCGAAACCACGTAATAAATCGCAATGGACGGGGAGTACCGGGCGGCGCAGAGTGGTCCCATGGAGACCTTCGAGAGCCTCGTCCAGGCCGAGTTCGCCCCGGAGACCGTCTACCTCAACACCGCGAGCAACGGCCTGCTGCCGGCCCGCACCGTCGCCGCCGTCGAGCGGGCCGCGCGGCTGCGGGCCGAGGGCCGGCCGCTCGGCTCCCTCTACGAGGACGTGGAGGCCGCCCGCGCCTCCTTCGCCCGGCTGGCGGGCGTGCCGGTCCGGCGGGTGGCGACCGGGGGCTCGGTCGCCGAGTACGGCGGGCTGATCGCCGCCTCGCTGCCCGCCGGAGCCGAAGTCCTCACCGCCGAGGCCGACTTCTCCTCCCTGGTCAACCCCTTCCACATGCGCGGCGACCTCAAGGTGCGGGCCGTCCCGCTGGAGCGGCTCGCCGAGTCCGTCCGCCCCGGCACCGCGCTCGTCGCGGTCAGCGTCGTCCAGTCCGCCGACGGCCGCCTCGCCGACCTGACCGCGGTGCGCGAGGCGGCCCGCGCGCACGGCGCCCGGACCTATCTCGACGCCTCCCAGTCGGCGGGCTGGCTCCCCATGGAGTGCGGCCCCGACGACTTCCTCGCCTCCGTCGGCTTCAAGTGGCTCCTGGGCCCGCACGGCGGCGCCTTCTTCGTCGCCCCCGAGGACTTCGGCGGACTCACCCCGCTGCTGGCCGGCTGGGTCGCCGGCGAGATCCCCTGGGAGAGCTGCTACGGCCCGGTCGCGGAACTCGCCCACTCCGCACGGCGGTTCGACGTGAGCCCCGCCCTCTTCACCTACGCGGGACTGCGCGCCTCCCTGGCCCTGATCGAGGAACTCGGCGTGGAGGCCGTACACGCCCACGACCTCGCCCTCGCCGACCGCTTCCGCGCCGGACTCGCCCGCCTCGGCCACGAACCCCTCCCGGCCCCCGGCTCGGCGACCGTCTCCGTGCCGGGGCTCGGCCACCGCCAGCCCGCACTGAGCGGGGCCGGCATCGAGGTCTCCGACCGGGCCGGCAACCTGCGCGCCGCGTTCCACTTGTACAACACCCCCACGGACGTCGACCGGTTGCTCGACGCCCTCTCGGCCTGAACCCCTGGCGCGGGCCCCGCCGGGACGCTAGGAAGGGAAGGAGGCCGCGGGTGACCGACCACGAGGACCTGCGCGAACTGCTGGCAGCCTGGGCCTTCGGGGTCCTGGAACCGGGCGGGACGGCGCGGGTGTCCGCACACCTGGCCGACTGCACGGGCTGCGCGGCCGAGGCACGGCGGCTGCGCGAGACGGTACGGCTGCTCGACGGACCGCCCCTCGCGGGACTGCCCGCCCGGCCCGCCGCCCGCGCTGTTCGCCCGCCGCCCGGCGCCGCCCCTCACCGCCGGGCACGCCGCGCCCTACGCCGCCGCGGTCCGGGGCCTGACGGTCCTGCTCGCCGAGGCCGACGGCCGCTGGGCCACCCCGGTGGTGCACGACTGGGACGTGCACGCCACCGTCGCCCATCTGCTCGCCGCCGACGAGGCGCTGGCCGGTCGGCTCGGCATCGCCGCGCGCGTGCCGGCGGGCGCGCCGCCCCGGGACACCGGCTGGGAGGACGTCTGGGACCGGCGCACCGCCGAGGTCATCGCCCACGAGTACGGCCGTGCGCCCGAGGAGACCCTCGCGTCCTGGTCGGCGCAGGCCGCCGCGCTGCTCGCCACGCCCGAGGCGCGGGACACCGAACGCGCCGCGCGGGCCGAGACGTTGATGGGGATGCGGCTGCCGGTCGCCGACCACTTCGTGGTGCGCGCCTTCGAGACCTGGATCCACACCGACGACATCGGTCGCGCCCTGGGACGCGCGGTCCCGCCGCCGCCCGAGGGGCACTTGGGGCGCATGGTCCGGCTGGCCGTCCGGGTCCTCGGCCTGGCGCTCGGGCGGGAGACGGCGCCGGTCCTGCTCTCGGTCACCGGCGTGGAGCAGTGGGTGCTGGGCTCCGCGGACGACCCGGTCCGGGCCGAACTCGCCCTGGACCCGGTCGACCTGTGCCTGCTCCTGGGCGGGCGGCGTACGCCGGAGGAGGTGCCGAGGCACACCACGGGCGACGCGGCCGCCGTACGGAACGTACTGGAGCGGGCCGCGTCGCTGGCGTGGCTGTGAGGTGCGCCGGGATCACTTCACCGGGGTGAAGTCCCTGGCCCCGATGAACGAGGGCCGCCGTACCGGAGCCGCGAACGGCTCGACCGCCTCGTTCTCCACGCTGTTGAACACGATGAAGACGTTGCTGCGGGGGAACGGCGTGATGTTGTCGCCGGAACCGTGCATGCAGTTGCAGTCGAACCAGGTCGCCGAACCGGCCCGCCCGGTGAACAGCCGGATGCCGTGCCGGCCGGCCATCTCGGTCAGCGCCTCGTCCGAGGGCGTGCCCGCGTCCTGCATCTGGAGCGACTTCTTGTAGTTGTCCTTCGGCGTGGCTCCCGCACAGCCGAGGAACGTCCGGTGCGAGCCCGGCATGATCATGAGCCCGCCGTTGGTGTCGTGGTTCTCGGTGAGCGCGATCGACACGGACACCGTCCGCATGTTCGGCAGACCGTCCTCGGCGTGCCAGGTCTCGAAGTCCGAGTGCCAGTAGAAGCCACTGGCCCCGAAGCCCGGCTTGACGTTGATCCGGGACTGGTGGACGTACACGTCCGAGCCGAGCAGCTGGCGAGCCCGCCCGACCACGCGCTCGTCACGCACCAGGGCCGCGAAGACCTCGCTGATCCGGTGCACCTCGAAGACCGAGCGGATCTCCTTGGACTGCGGCTCGATGATCGAGCGGTCGTCCGCCCGGATCTCCGGGTCGGTGACCAGCCGCTCCAGCTCCCGCCGGTAGACCGCCACCTCGTCGTCGGTGAGGAGTTCCTCCATCGCGAGGAAGCCGTCGCGTTCGTACGACTCCAGGTCCAGGGCGGTGATCGGGCCCGCCGCGCCGGGCGGGGACCACACCACGGGGTCCTTGCGAGAGGTCGACACCTCGGTGGCGCCGCGGCTGGGGTACAGATCAGTCATCGTCATGATGCCTCACACCTCCTCGGGTTCGGTGAGCAACGGGTAGACGCCGTTGTCGTCGTGGTCCTCCCGGCCGGTCACGGGCGGGTTGAAGACACAGATGCAGCGGAAGTCCTGCTTCACGCGCAGCGTGTGCCGCTCGTGGCCGTCCAGGAGGTACATGGTCCCGGGCGTGATCGTGTGGGTCAGCCCGGTCTCGTGATCGGTCAGTTCGGCCTCACCCTCGACACAGACGACCGCCTCGATGTGGTTCGCGTACCACATGGACGTCTCCGTACCCGCGTACAGAATCGTCTCGTGCAGGGAGAACCCGACCCGCTCCTTGGCGAGGACGATGCGTTTGCTCTCCCAGGTGCCGGATGCGGCCTTCACATGCCGGTCGGTGCCTTCGATCTCCTTGAACGAACGGACGATCACGGTATTGCACGCCTCCTGATCAGACGGTCTCTCGTACGGCGCGGGCGAGGACGCTGAGGCCCTCGTCCAGCTCTTCGGGGGTGATGGTCAGCGCGGGCAGCAGTTTCACGACCTCGCTCTCCGGGCCGGACGTCTCGATGAGCAGCCCGAGTTCGAAGGCGCGCTGCGCCACGCGCGCGGCACGGGCCTTCTCGTGGAACTCCAGGCCCCACACCAGACCGCGGCCGCGGTACTCCTTCACGTCGGCGAGGTTCTCCTCGGTGATGGAGATCAGCTCCTGCTCGACCTGCTCCCCGCGGGTGCGGGTCTGCTTCTCCATCGCCGAGCCGTCGGCCCAGTAGGTCTCCAGGGCGGCGGTGGCGGTGACGAAGGCCGGGTTGTTGCCGCGGAAGGTGCCGTTGTGCTCGCCCGGCTCCCAGATGTCCAGCTCCGGCATGAACAGGCAGAGCGACATGGGCAGTCCGTAGCCGCTGATGGACTTGGACACGGTGACGATGTCCGGGGTGACGCCCGCCTCCTCGAAGGAGAAGAAGGCGCCGGTGCGGCCGCAGCCCATCTGGATGTCGTCGACGATCAGCAGCATGTCCTGCCGCTTGCACAGCTCGGAGAGCGCGCGCAGCCACTCGGGGCGGGCCACGTTGATGCCGCCCTCGCCCTGCACGGTCTCCACGATCACCGCGGCGGGCTTGTTGAGCCCGGACCCCTGGTCCTCCAGCAGCCGCTCGAACCACAGGAAGTCCGGGACCTGGCCGTCGAAGTAGTTGTCGAACGGCATCGGCGTGCCGTGCACCAGCGGGATGCCGGCGCCGGCCCGCTTGAAGGCGTTGCCGGTCACCGCGAGCGAGCCCAGCGACATCCCGTGGAAGGCGTTGGTGAACGACACGATCGCCTCGCGCCCCTTCACCTTCCGCGCCAGTTTCAGCGCGGACTCCACGGCGTTGGTGCCCGTCGGGCCCGGGAACATGACCTTGTACGGCAGGTCACGCGGCCGCAGCACCAGGTCCTGGAAGGTCTGCAGGAAGCCGCGCTTGGCGGTGGTCGACATGTCGAGCCCGTGCGTGACGCCGTCCCGCTCCAGGTAGTCGATCAACGCCCGTTTCAGGACCGGGTTGTTGTGCCCGTAGTTCAGTGAGCCGGCCCCGGCGAAGAGGTCCAGGTACTCGTGGCCGTCCTCGTCGTACATACGGCTGCCCCGGGCCCGGTCGAAGACGGTGGGCCAGCTGCGGCAGTAGCTGCGCACCTCGGACTCCAGGGTCTGGAAGACGCTGAGGTCGGGCTGGGTGATGGTCACGGCGATTCGCTCCTCGATACGTGGGGTTCAGTGGGGGAGGGGACCGATGCGGTGGAGGACCTCGGGGTCGTGCGGCCCGTCGGGGAACTGGCCCGTGTCGAAGAGCACCTCGCGCTCCAGGGCGGCACCGTGCCGCTCGGCGAACGAGGCGAACAGCCGCTCGGAGGCGGTGTTGCCCGGTGAGACGGTGGTCTCGACATGCGTGACGCCGTACGCGTCGCCGACCCGCGCGACGAGCCCGTCGAGCAGCGCGGCGGCGATGCCGCGGCCGCGGTGGGCGTCGTCCACGGCCACCTGCCAGACGAGCAGGGTGTGCGGGCGGTCCGGGCGTACGTAGCCGGTGACGAAGCCGACCGGCTCCCCGTGCTCGTCACGGGCGACGGCCGAGGTTCCGGCGAAGTCCCGGCACCACAGCAGATAGCTGTAGGACGAGTTCAGGTCGAGGGCCTCGGAGTCCTTGGCGATGCGCCAGAGCGCGGCACCGTCGGAAACGTTCGGCCGGTCGATGTGCAGGTCTGCTTGTGCGGCAGTCATGCGAAATGAACTTACCGACGGAATTTGAAAAATGCATCGCCGCTCGGGGTTACGCGAGCGGCGGCACTGTGTTATCCGCGCGAGCGGCGGAACGTCCGTTTTTGGGCTGTATTTATGCCGCAAAACGGGCGCATTGTGTAACGCGTCACAACCGTGTAACGCATTCGATTCCCGCCCGAATTACTCCGGTTGGCGTTTACGGAATCGCTGTGTTTAGGGCGAGAAAAAGCGGGCAGAAGCAGATGGGAGGCTGCCGTCGGAATGGAATTCTTCCATTACATTGAATTCAGAATTCGGTAACCCTGTCGACGCCCTCGATGTCCACCGCCGCACCGGACTCCGTGAGCACGGCACCCAGGGCGGTCAGGCAGCGCCGTACCGTCTCCGGGTCGGCGCCGGTGCCGTAGTGGTTGACCCGGATCATCTCCTTGGCCAGCGCGCCGCCGCCCGCGGCCAGCGGCAGGGTCGGGTCCTCCGCCAGGGCCTTGGCGACCACCTCGGCCGCGACCACGCCCGCCGGGGTCCTGAGGGTCGTGGCGACCGGCGCCGCGTCCCGGGCCTCGTGCACGTAGGGCTCCAGACCCCCGCCCAGCGCCACCGCGCCCGCGCGCGTCGCCGCCGCCGCGGAGGCGTGCCGCGCCATCACCGTCTCCAGGCCCTCCGCCTCGATCCGCGCCACACAGGCGTCCAGCGCCTCCATCTCCAGCTGGGCCGGCGCGTGCAGCAGCGCGCGGCGACCGCCGTCGATCCAGCGCTCCTTCCAGTCCAGCAGGGAGAGGTAGGAGCGGCGCGGCGCCCGCGGGTTCGCCGCCATCCGGGTCCAGGCCCGCTCGCTCACCGACACCGCCGACACGCCCGCCGGTCCGCCCATCGCCTTCTGCGCGCCGATCACGCACAGGTCGACGCCCCAGGCGTCCGGCAGTACCGGCTCGGCGCCGATGGACGCGACCGCGTCCAGGTAGAACAGGGCGCCGTGGGCGCGCACGACCTCGCCGATCTCCGCCACTGGGTTGGTGTTGCCGGTCGCCGCCTCCGCGTGGACCAGGGAGACGAAGTCGATCTCCGGGTGCCCGGCGAACGCCTCGCGGATCTGCCCGGCCGTCACCGCGGTGTGGAACGGCACCGCGAGGTCGATCACCGTCGCCCCGCAGTCCCGCAGCCAGTCGCCGAAGGTCTGCCCGTAGGGGCCGGTGATCACGTTCAGCGCGGTCGTGCCGGGGCCCGCCGTGCCGCGGATCGCGCCCTCCAGGGGCAGCAGCGCCTCGCCCTGCATGATCACCACGTCCTGCGAGGTGCTCAGCAGCCGCGCCACCCGGTCCTCGATCGAGGCGAACCGGCTTGCGTCCATCGGGGCGAGGTCCAGGAAGGGGTGGGTCACGGCGGTGCTCTCTTCACTCACGAGGGTCGACCTGTCGAGAGTAGCCGCCACCCTTCCGCTCACCCTCACTCCCGACTTCTTAGGCCGAACGCCCCGACAGCCATGGGTTTGATTTGAGGAACCCAAACTTCTCCTTATAATCGGAACGCACAGTTCCCCCACAGGAGGCTCCCCCTTGAAGACGACCCTCGGGCGCCGGACCCGCATCCTGGCCGCCACCACCGCTACCGCAGGGCTGGTGCTCGTGGCCGGCTGCTCCTCGGACGACGACGGCGGCAGCGGCAGCAAGACCGCCGCCGGCGGTGTCGAGCTCGTCAAGGGCGGCCGGCTGACCACCTGCACCCACCTGCCCTACCCGCCCTTCCAGTCGGAGATCGACGGCGAGGTGCAGGGCTTCGACGTCTCCCTGGTCGACCTGGTCGCCGAGAACCTGGGTGTCGAGCAGGAGATCCTCGACACCCCGTTCGAGAACTTCAAGACCGGTGCCTTCCTCAACTCCGGCGAGTGCGACCTGGCCGCCGCCGGTATGACGATCACCGAGGAGCGCAAGAAGAACGTCGACTTCTCGGACCCCTACTTCGAGGCCACCCAGGCCGTGCTGGCCGACAAGGACAGCGGCATCACGTCCTTCGCCGACCTCAAGGGCGAGAAGGTCGGCGCCCAGGCGCAGACCACCGGCGAGGACTACGCCAAGAGCCAGGGCCTCGACCCGGTCTCCTTCGAGTCCTCCGACGCCGTCCTCAACGGTCTGCGCACCGGCCAGGTCGACGCCGTGGTCATCGACTACCCGGTCGTCCAGGGCTGGCTGAAGGACCAGGCCAACGCCGACGCCTTCGAGGTCGCCGAGCAGATCAACACCGGCGAGCAGTACGGGTTCACGGTGAAGAAGGGCAACACCGAGCTGCTCGCCGCCGTCAACAAGGCGCTCGCCGACGCCAAGGCCGACGGCACGTACCAGGAGATCTACGAGAAGTGGATCGGCCCGTACGACGAGTCCGCCGCCTCCCCGGCCGCGTCCTGACCCCATGACCGACACGGACGCACAGCTCCAGCCGAAGAAGAAGGGCCTGACCCGGCGCCAGAAACGGCGCCTGTCACGCGGGGCGCAGTACGTCGTCTTCGTCGCGGCCGTGGTCGCCTTCGCGGCCTCGGCCGACTGGGACCGGCTCCAGAACCAGTTCGCCCAGGCGGACATCGCCGAGCAGATGTTCCCGGACGTCATCACGCTGGCGCTGAAGAACACCGTGCTGTACACGCTGTCCGGCTTCGTCTTCGGCCTCGTGCTCGGCATGGTCATCGCGCTGATGCGGCTGTCCTCGGTGGGCCCCTACCGCTGGTTCGCCGGGGTCTACATCGAGATCTTCCGCGGACTGCCGGCCCTGCTGATCTTCATCTTCATCGGGGTGGCGGTCCCGCTGGCCTTCCCGGGCACGGAGATCCCCGGCGGCACCTACGGCAAGGTCGCGCTCGCGCTCGGTCTGGTGGCCGCCGCGTACATGGCCGAGACCATCCGCGCGGGCATCCAGGCGGTGCCCAAGGGGCAGATGGAGGCGGCCCGTTCGCTGGGCTTCTCGCCCGCCCGTGCCATGGTCTCCGTGATCATTCCGCAGGCGTTCCGCATCATCCTGCCGCCGCTGACCAACGAACTCGTCCTGCTCTTCAAGGACTCCTCGCTGGTGCTCTTCCTCGGCGTCACCCTGGAGGAGCGCGAACTGTCCAAGTACGGCCGCGACCTGGCCAGCACCACCGCCAACTCCACGCCGATCCTCGTCGCCGGCCTGTGCTACCTGCTGGTCACGATCCCGCTCGGCTTCGTCGTGCGCCGCATGGAGGCCAAGGCCCAGGAGGCCGTGAAGTGAGCCGTCCCGAGATCCACGTCCAGGGCCTGCACAAGTCCTTCGGCGACAACGAGGTGCTGCGCGGCATCGACCTGGAGATCCGGCAGGGCGAGGTGGTCTGTGTCATCGGCCCGTCCGGCTCCGGCAAGTCCACGCTGCTGCGCTGCGTGAACCTGCTGGAGGAACCCACCCGGGGGCAGGTCTTCGTCGGCGGCACCGAACTCACCGACCCCGACGTCGACATCGACGCCGTGCGCCGCCGGATCGGCATGGTCTTCCAGCAGTTCAACCTCTTCCCGCATCTGACGGTGACCGAGAACCTCACGCTGCCGCAGCGGCGGGTGCTCAAGCGCGGCAAGGCCGAGGCGGCGAAGGTGGCCGCCGAGAACCTGGAGCGGGTGGGGCTCGCGGAGAAGGCGGGTGCCTACCCGGCCTCCCTCTCCGGCGGCCAGCAGCAGCGGGTGGCCATCGCCCGGTCCCTGGCCATGGGCCCGGAGGTGATGCTCTTCGACGAGCCGACCTCCGCCCTGGACCCGGAACTGGTCGGCGACGTCCTCGCCGTCATGCGGATGCTGGCGGACGAGGGCATGACGATGATGGTCGTCACCCACGAGATGACCTTCGCCCGGGAGGTCGCCGACCGGGTCGTCTTCATGGACGGCGGACTGATCGTCGAGGACGGCACCCCCGACCAGGTCATCGGCAGCCCCCGCCACGAACGCACCCGCCACTTCCTGTCCCGGCTGCTGGACCCGGCGATGGCTGAGGTGGAAGAGGGGAACCCGGACCGGGTGGGCGGGTCCGAGCAGCCACTTGACTAGGGTGCGGGCATGAGCGATCACGCGGTGCTGCACGTGCGAGGCCGGATCCTGGTCGGTCCCGAGGACGTCCGGGACGAGCTGTGGGTCGTCGGCGGCCGGATCACCTACGGCCGCCCGGCCGGCGCCCGGGACGTCCGCACCGTCGACGGCTGGGCCCTGCCCGGCCTCGTCGACGCGCACTGCCACGTCGGGCTCGGCGCCCACGGTCCCGTGGACCGGGACGTCGCCGAGCAGCAGGCGCTGACCGACCGGGAGGCCGGCACCCTGCTCATCCGGGACGCCGGTTCCCCCTCCGACACCCGCTGGGTCGACGACCGCGAGGACCTCCCGAAGATCATCCGGGCCGGCCGGCACATCGCCCGCACCCGCCGTTACATCCGCGGCTACGCCCACGAGATCGAGCCCGCCGACCTCGTGGAGTACGTCGCCCAGGAGGCCCGCCGCGGCGACGGCTGGGTCAAGCTCGTCGGCGACTGGATCGACCGCGACCTCGGCGACCTGGCCCCCACCTGGCCCCGCGACGCGGTCGAGGCCGCCATCGCCGAGGCCCACCGGCTCGGCGCCCGGGTCACCGCGCACTGCTTCGCCGAGAACTCCCTGCGGGACCTGGTGGAGGCGGGCATCGACTGCATCGAGCACGCCACCGGCCTCACCGACGACCTGATCCCGCTGTTCGCCGAGCGGGGCGTCGCGATCGTGCCGACCCTGGTCAACATCGCGACCTTCCCGAAGCTCGCCAAGGGCGGCGAGGCCAAGTTCCCGCGCTGGTCGGAGCACATGCGCCGGCTCCACGAACGCCGCTACGACACCGTCCGGGGCGCCTACGACGCGGGCATCCCCGTCTTCGTCGGCACCGACGCGGGCGGCACCCTGCCGCACGGCCTGGTCGCCGCCGAGGTCGCGGAACTGGTCACCGCGGGGCTGCCCGCCCAGGACGCCCTCGCGGCGGCCACCTGGTCCGCCCGCGCCTGGCTCGGGCGCCCCGGCCTGGAGGAGGGCGCCCCGGCCGACCTGGTGGTCTACGGGACGGACCCCCGGGCCGACGTCCGGGTCCTCGCCGCGCCCCGCCGGATCGTGCTCGACGGACGCGTCGTGGGTTGACCGGGCGTGACCTGCCGGGCCGGCGGATCGTTTCGCACTCCGGCTCGCGGGACCCCGGCCGGGGCGGTGCGCCGGTGTGGCGGGAAACAGCGGGGGACGGAGGGAACACCCGTGCCGCTCGATTCGAAAGGGTTCACGGAAACACCACGTTGGAGTGAAGTGGCGCCGGAACGCCACCTGTTCACTCCGTGTGCGTAATTCTGTCCGGGTCCCAAGCAAGTCTCTCTGGGGGTCCCACACCTTGAACGGCCATCACTTCCGCATGCCCGCACGCCGTTTCGCCACCGTCGCGGCGGCCACCGCCCTCGCCGCCGGACCGGTGGCGCTGACCGGAGCGGGCTCCGCGCACGCCACCGACGACCAGGGCCGCGCGAGCGCCGTGGTCCTGCGCACCGGGCTCGACGTGTCCCTGCTCAACAAGACCGTGAACGTCCCGCTCGCGGTCTCCCTCAACGAGGTCGAGGCACCCGGGAGCGCCGAGAAGACCGCGCTCTCCGCCACCCTGGACGGCGTCGACGGCGGCCGGCCGTTCAACGTCCTGAGCGCCGACGTGGCCTCGGCGAAGGCGACTGTCACCGACACCGCGGCCGAGGGGTACACCAACCTCGCCCACGCCAGGATCCAGGTGCCGGGGCTGCCCCTGCTCTCCCTGATCGAACTGGAGGGCGTCACCTCCAAGGCGACCTGCGAGGCCGGCAAGGCCCCCGCGGCCACCTCCAACCTGCTCGGCGCCGTGACCGTCCTCGGCAAGAAGGTCACGCTCACGACCGGCGGCCCCACCGACGTCGAGGTCCCGGGCGTGGGCGAGGTCCGCCTGGACCTGTCGAAGACGGAGACCGGCACCCGCACGGCCGTCGCCACGGCCCTCGAACTGACCGTGTCCGTCAACCCGTTGAAGCTGAACGTGGCCGAGGTGACCGGTACGGTGACGCTGGCGAAGGCCACCTGCGAGACCCCGGCCGCCCCGGCCGCCGCCCCGAGCGAGGAGGAGCCGGAGATCCGGACCCAGGGCGGCCCCGTCGAGGAGGCGGGCCTCGCCGAGACCGGCGGCAGCTCGACGACCCCGTACATCGCGGGCGGCGCCCTGGCCCTGCTCCTCGCGGGCGGCGGAGCGGTGGCCCTGGCCCGCCGCGGCAAGAGCTGACGCCCCGGCCGACGCGCGGATGCCCTGGTGGGTGCGCGGGGCCGCCGACCCGCCCCGGCCCCTGCGGAACGCGGTGGTCCCGGGTCCGTCCCGGCGGGGCGGCACCGTACGGGGGTGCGGGTCTCGCTCCGGCCGGTGCCGCCGTTCGCGATGGTGCGGGCCCGGCCTCGTGGTTGCCGTGGCGCGGTGGTCCCGGTTCCGTGCCGGCGGGGCCTGCCGCGTACGGGGGTGCGGGTCTCGGTCCGGCCGGTGCCGCCGTTCGCGATGGTGCGGGCCCGTCCTCGTGGTTGCCGTGGCGCGGTGATCCTGGTTCCGTGCCGGCGGGGCCTGTCGCGTACGGCAGCGCGCGCTCCGCGTCCGGCCCGGACGGGCCGCGCACCGCGGCTCGGGTTCCGCCGCGTCCGCGCCGTCAGGCCGTCGCTCAGCCCAGCGCGTGCTCCAGGGCCCGCAGGAACCGGTCGATCGTCGAGCGGTCCCGGACCGCCAGGCGCAGCCACTGTTCGTCGAGGCCGGGGAAGGTGTCCCCGCGGCGGACGGCGAACCCCAGGTCGCGCAGCCGCCGCCGGACCCCGGCCGCGTCCGGCAGCCGGACGAGCACGAAGGGGCCCTCCGCCGGTTCCGCCACCCGCAGGCCCTTCGGGGCGAACTCCTCCAGGCCCGCGAGGAGATGGGCCCGGTCGGCGGCGATGCGGTGGGCGGCGTGGGCCGCCTCGGCCAGCGCCCGAGGCTCCACGCAGGCCGCCGCCGCGGCCAGCGCGGGCGTGGACACCGGCCACAGCGGCTGGGCCCGCTCCAGCTCCGCGATCGTCTCCGGGGCGGCGAGGACGTAGCCGATGCGCAGCCCGGCCAGGCCCCAGGTCTTGGTCAGGCTGCGCAGGACGACCAGTCCGGGTACGTCGGTGCGGCCGGCCAGCGCCTCCCGCTCGCCCGGGACCGCGTCCATGAACGCCTCGTCCACCACCAGCGTCCGCCCCGGCCGGGCCAGCGCGGCGATCCCGGCCGCCGGGTGCAGCACCGAGGTCGGGTTGGTGGGGTTGCCGATCACCACCAGGTCCGCCTCCTCGGGCACGGCCGCCGGGTCGAGCCGGAAGCCGTCCGCCTCCCGCAGCAGGACCCGGTCCACGGTGTGCCCGGCGTCCCGCAGCGCCGCCTCCGGCTCGGTGAACTGCGGGTGCACCACCACCGGGCGGCGCACCTTCAGGGCGCGCGCCAGCAGCACGAACGCCTCGGCGGCGCCCGCCGTCAGCAGCACCCGCTCCGCCGGCAGCCCGTGCCGGGCCGCGACCGCCGCCCGTTCCGCCCGCCCGTCCGGGTAGGCGGCCAGCGTGCCGAGGGAGCCGGCGATGCGCTCCCGCAGCCACGGCGGGGGAGTCTCCGCGCGGACGTTCACCGCGAGGTCGACCAGGTCCGCGCCGTCGTCCCGCATCTCGGCGTCACCGTGGTGCCGCAGGTCGTGTCCCTCAGTGCTCATCGCCGTGTCCTCTCGTGCGCGGTTCACCCGCGACCGCCTCCCGGTACCGCTCCATCACCAGCTCCAGCAGCTCGGGCTCCGCACCGATCACCCCGGCCGTGACCACCTCGGTCTCCGGACGCGCCTCGGCCCATCCCTCGGCCTGCTGCCGCATCCGGTCCGGCAGCACCCCGGGGAACAGGAAGTACGGCAGCACCGCGATCCGTCGCGCGCCGAGCCGTACGCACCGGTCCAGGCCGCTCGGCACGTCCGGTGCCGCGAGCGACACGAACGCCGTCTCCACACCCGCGTACCCGCGCCCCTCCCACAGCAGCCGGGCCGCCGCGTGCACCTCGGCGTTGGCGGCGGGATCGGTGGATCCGGGGCCGGTGAGCAGTACGGTGACGTCCGCGCGGCTCCCGGGGTCCCGCCCGCCGAGCGCCTCGTCGAGCCGTCGCTCCAGCACGTCCAGGAGCGCGGGGCGCGGCCCCAGGGGGCGGCCGTAGGAGCAGGAGAGCCCGGGGTGGCGCTCCCGCTCGCGGTCCAGCGCCGCCCGGATGCCGTCCCGGGCCTGCCCGGCGGACAGCAGTGTCAGCGGCACCGCGGCGACGCTGCGGGCGCCGCGCTCCACGAGTTCGGCGACCGCGGCGCCGAGCGGCGGCTCGGCCCGTTCCACGAAGCCGCCCGCGACGGACAGCTCCGGGTGCCGGCGGGCCAGCTCCCGGACGAGGCCCCGGAAGGCCTCGGCGCCCGCCTCGTCGCGAGTGCCGTGGCCTGCGACGAGCAGGGCGGGCGGTGGGCTGGTCACGGCTTCTCCTCAAGGCGGGCGGGGTGGTGGTGCGGGACGGCGGTGGAGCCGGGCCCGGGACGTCGTACCACGGCGCAGGTGGCCAGGGCCGACTTCCGCTTGGGCACGAGGAGTTCACCGCCGTGCCGGAGGGCCGAGGCCTCGGCGACCGACGGGGTGCCCACGGCCGCGAGCGCGGCGGCGGAGGGGTTCGGCACGGCCACGGAAGCCAGTTCGGCGGCGGCGTACGTCACCAGCGGCACCCCCAGCCGCCGTGCCGCCTCCACGATGCCGGGTTCCTCCGACTTGGCGTCCACGGTGGCGAGTTCGGCGACCGACCGGACCGGCAGGCCCGCCAGCGCGCCGTGGATCAGCGTCAGCAACTCCTCGGCGGACACTCCCGTCGAGGCGCCGACGCCGACGACCAGGCCCGGCTCGGGTGGAGTCCTGCCGTCGGGGGCGTCGGCCATGGGGTCGGTCCTCTTCTTGCGGAGCGTGGGCGGGGTCTGCGGGGCGTGGGTGGGGTCTGCGGGGAAAAGTCAGTGGGCACGCGGGCGTCGGACACGCGCGGACGCCCGCCGATCCGATAGCAAGGCACCATGGCGGTCCTTGTCGCGCTCGGCGCGTTCCTGATGACGCTGGCCGGCGGCTGGACGGCCCAGCGGGTGACCGACCGTCGCCATCTGGTGCTGGGCCTCGCGGGGGGCCTGATGCTGGGCGTGGTCGGGCTCGACCTGCTGCCCGAGGCGCTGGAGGCGGCGGGCGAGGAGATCTACGGCGTCCCGGCCGCGCTGCTGCTGTTCGTGGCCGGGTTCCTCCTGGCCCACCTGGTGGAGCGGCTGCTGGCGGTCCGTCAGGCGGCGCACGGCGCCGAGGAGTCGGACGGGCGGACCCCCGAGGTCGGCCTCACGGCGGCCGCGGCGATGGTCGGCCACAGCGCGATGGACGGGGTCGCGATCGGCGCGGCCTTCCAGGTCGGCGGCGGCATGGGCGCGGCCGTCGCGCTCGCGGTGGTCGCGCACGACTTCGCGGACGGCTTCAACACGTACACGATCACCAGCCTGTACGGGAACGCCCGCAAGCGGGCGCTCGCCATGCTGTACGCGGACGCGTTCGCGCCCGTGGTGGGTGCGGCCCTGACTACCTTCGTGACCATTCCCGAGGGACTGCTCGGCGGCTATCTGGGCCTGTTCGGCGGCGCGCTGCTCTACCTCGCGGCGGCGGAGATCCTGCCCGAGGCCCACCATCAGCACCCGGCCCGCTCCACGGTGCTGTGCACGATCGCCGGGGCGGCGTTCATCTGGCTGGTGGTGGGCACGGCCGGCGGCTGACCGCCCCGCGGCGACGTTCGTCGGCCTGCCTCTCACGGCCTGGCGCACCTCTCCACGAACCGGCCGGCCACCTCGGGCCGGGCCGCCCAGTGAGTGTGCAGATAGCTCGCGTGCACGCCCTGTTGCACGAAGCCCTCCACCCGCCGGTGCGGGGTGTGCATGCCCCAGGCGGGAGCCGCCCCGGCGCCCGGCTCCACCACGGTCCGGTGGAACTCGTGCCCGCGCATCCGGGTCCCGGCGGCGGCGAGCGAGCTGTCGCCGACGGCCACCGCGTCCCGGTAGCCGAGCGTGAGCCGCCCGCTCATGCGCGCGCTCGCGTCGAGGACCCCGCACATCGGCTGCCCGTCCAGCTCGCGGCAGAGATAGAGCAGCCCGGCGCACTCCGCGGCGATCGGGGCGCCGTCCGCGGCGAGCGTCGCGACGGCCTTGCGCAGCGGCTCGTTGGCGGACAGCTCGGCGGCGTACATCTCCGGGAACCCGCCCCCGATCACCAGACCGCCGGTGCCCTCGGGCAGCGACTCGTCGCGCAGCGGGTCGAACGGCACGACCTCGGCGCCCGCGGCGGTGAGCAGCTCGGTGTGTTCGGCGTAGGAGAAGGTGAAGGCGGGGCCCGCGGCGAGCGCGACCCGCGCCCGTGCCCCCGCCGGCGAGGCCGGCGGCGGCTCCCAGGTCTCGCAGGACAGCGGGCCCGCGCTCCGCGCCAGCGCCAGCAGCGCCTCCAGGTCGCAGCCCGCGCGCACCTGCTCCGCCATCGCCGCGACGGCGTCCAGGGCCTCCGCCCGCCGCTCCGCGACCGGGATGAGCCCCAGGTGCCGGGAGGGCGTGTCCACCCGGGCGGCCCGCCGTACGACCCCGAGCACGGGCAGCCCGGTCTCGTCCAGGGCGTCCCGCAGCAGCTCCTCGTGCCGGTCGGAGGCGACCTTGTTCAGGATGACGCCGCCGAGCCGCACCTCGGGATCCCAGGAGGCGAACCCGTGCACGAGCGCCGCCACCGAACGGGACTGCGAGGAGGCGTCCACCACCAGCACCACCGGCGCCCGCAGCAGCTTCGCCACCTGCGCCGTGGACGCCAATTCACCCTGCCCGGCGGCCCCGTCGTACAGGCCCATCACGCCCTCGACCAGGGCGAGGTCGCAGCCGCGCGCCCCGTGCCGGAACAGCGGCCCGACCCGTTCGGGCCCGCACATGTACGCGTCGAGGTTGCGTCCCACCCGCCCGGTCGCGAGCGCGTGGTAACCGGGGTCGATGTAGTCCGGCCCCACCTTGTGCGGGGACACGGCGAGGCCCCGCTCGGTGAAGGCGGCCATCAGCCCCGTGGTGATGGTGGTCTTGCCGCTGCCCGAGGCGGGCGCGGCGACGACCAGCCGGGGGACCTGGGACATCACCACTCGATGCCCCTCTGCCCCTTCTGCCCGGCGTCCATCGGGTGCTTGACCTTGGACATGTCGGTCACCAGGTCGGCGAAGTCCACCAGCTGCGCGGGCGCGTTCCGCCCGGTGATCACGACGTGCTGGGTGCCGGGCCGGTCGCGCAGCACCTGGACGACCTCGTCCGGGTCGACCCAGCCCCAGTGCATCGGGTAGGCGAACTCGTCGAGGACGTACAGCTTGTAGCGCTCGGCCGCGAGGTCCCGCTTGACCTGCTCCCAGCCCTCCTTGGCCTTCTCCTCGTTGTCGAGCTGCGCGTCGCGCTGCACCCAGGACCAGCCCTCGCCCATCTTGTGCCAGTCGACCGTGCCGCCCTCGCCACAGGCGCCGAGCACCCGCAGCGCGTTCTCCTCGCCGACCTTCCACTTCGCCGACTTGACGAACTGGAACACCCCGATGGGCCACCCCTGGTTCCAGGCGCGCAGCGCCATGCCGAACGCGGCGGTCGACTTGCCCTTCCCCACGCCCGTGTGCACCATCACCAGCGGCCGGTTCCGACGCTGACGCGTCGTCAGTCCGTCCTGCGGCACCACACTCGGCTGCCCCTGAGGCATTACGCGGCCCTCCTCTGTACGTCCTTCACCAGACCGGCGATGCTGTCCGCCCGCAGCTCGTCGAGGGTCACCGCCGTACCCCCCAGTTCGCCCGCGAGCTGCCCCGCGAGCCCCAGGCGCACCATCCCCGACTCGCAGTCGACGACCACCGAGGCGACCTGCTCGGCCGCGAACAGCCGGGCCGCCCGGCCGGCCAGCGCGACCGGCTCGGGGCCGCCGGTGGCCCGCCCGTCGGTCACCAGGACCAGCAGCGGACGCCGCGCCGGGTCCCTGAGCCGCTCGATCCGCAGCACCTCGTGGGCCTTCAGCAGCCCGGCCGCCAGCGGTGTGCGCCCACCGGCCGGCAGCGACTCCAGCCGGGCCGCGGCGGCGTCCACCGACGAGGTCGGCGGCAGCGCCACGTCCGCGGCCGTCCCCCGGAACGTCACCAGCCCCACCTTGTCCCGCCGCTGGTAGGCGTCGAGCAGCAGCGACAGCACCGCGCCCTTCACGGCACTCATCCGCTGCCGCGCGGCCATCGACCCGGAGGCGTCCACGACGAACAGCACGAGATTGCCCTCGCGCCCCTCCCGGACCGCCTGCCGCAGATCGTCCCGCCGTACGACGAGCCCCGGCCCGGACCGGCCGCGCGCCCGCTGCTGCGGGGCCGCCGCCTGCACGGTCGCCGCCAGGTGCAGCTTCGTCAGCGTGCCGCGCGGCCTGCGGGCCCCGGTGGTCCGCCCGTGCTCGGTCCGCGCCCGGGACCGCCGCCCGGCGGCACCCTGGCCGATCCCGGGCACGCTCAGCACCTTGGTGCGGAACGGCTCGGCGGCCCGTACGGCGGACTGCTCGCCCGCGCCGGCCGGCCGGGGCCGGCCGTTCTCGCCGTCCTCGGGCGGTGCCCCCGTCTCCCCGCCCTGGGGACCGGTCTCGGGCGCGGGTGCCCCGCCGCCCCCGCCCCCGCCGGGGCCCTGCGGACCGGGACCGGGACCGGGGTCGGGGTCCTCGGGGCCGGGATCGTCGTCGCCGGAGAACTCCTCCAGCGTCCGGTCGAGCTTGTCCTCGTCCAGACCCGGCGCGTCGAAGGGGTTGCGGCGCCGGCGGTGCGGCAGCGCCAGCAGCGCGGCCTGCCGTACGTCCTCGGCCAGCACGTCCGTCCGCCCGGCCCAGGCCGCCAGCGCGGTCGCGGTGCGCGCCATCACGATGTCGGCCCGCATGCCGTCCACCTCGAAGGCGGCGCAGGTCGCCGCGATCTGCCGCAGCGCCTCGTCGCCGAGCTCCACCGAGGGCAGCAACTCCCGCGCCGTGACGATGCGTTGGCGCACCGCTGCCTCCTCGTCGGCCCATCGGGCGGCGAAGCCCGAGGGATCGTCGTCGTAGGCGAGCCGCCGCCGGACCACCTCCACCCGCTGGTCGGGCTCGCGCGAGGCCGAGACCTCCACGGTCAGCCCGAACCGGTCGAGCAACTGCGGCCGCAGCTCGCCCTCCTCGGGGTTCATCGTCCCGACGAGCAGGAACCGCGCGGCGTGCCGCACCGAGACGCCCTCGCGCTCGACGTAGGACGCGCCCATCGCGGCCGCGTCCAGCAGCAGGTCGACCAGGTGGTCGTGGAGGAGGTTGACCTCGTCCACGTAGAGCAGACCCCGGTGGGCGTCGGCCAGCAGGCCGGGCTCGAACGCCTTCACGCCCTCCGCGAGGGCCCGCTCGATGTCCAGCGCGCCGACCAGCCGGTCCTCGGAGGCGCCGACGGGCAGCTCCACCATCCGGGCGGCGCGGGCACCGCCGCTGCCGGGCTCATGGGGTCCGTCCGGGCAGGCCGGATCGGGCCGCTCGGGGTCGCAGGAGAAGCGGCAGCCGGGGACGACGGACACCTCGGGCAGCAGCGCCGACAGGGCGCGTACCGCCGTCGACTTGGCGGTGCCCTTCTCGCCCCGCACGAGGACACCGCCGACCGCCGGCGACACCGCGTTCAGCAGCAGCGCCAGGCGCAGGTCGTCCTGGCCGACCACGGCCGTGAACGGGAAAGGGGTGGTCACTGTCGGCCCTCCGAGTCGCCTTGCGCCTGCGGACGTATGACGTCGCCTCGCGCTTCCGTATGGATGACACCCGCCGGCGCGCTCACGCGGGCGCTCCCGGCGGCACGAACGGCAGTCCGGCCGGCGCGCCCGACTCGATGAGCCGCCACAGCGCGTCGGTGTCCGCGTGCTGCTCGATCAGATCCCCGAGCCGGTCCAGCTGCTCCTCGCGCAGCGCGGCGAAGGAGGTGCCGGCGGCCGGTACGAACCGGCGCCCCGAGGCCGCCGCCACCTCGCGCAGGAACGCGCGCCGGAAGCCGTCCGACTCCAGCGAGCCGTGCCAGTGAGTGCCCCAGGTCTGCCCGACCCGGCAGCCGTCCAGGGCGTGCCCCTCGGCATCGGTCATGAACGCCTCCCCACCGGTGACGTCGGCGACCCCGTGATGGATCTCGTACCCCTCGACCGGCTCGCCCAGGGCCTCGCCGGACGGACGGGTGAGGGTCTTCTCGCGGGCGAACCGCACCCGCACCGGCAGCACGCCCAACGCCTCGACCACGCCCTCGCGGCTCTCCACCTCGTCCTCGATCCGCTCGCCGAGGATCTGGTAGCCGCCGCAGATCCCGAGCACCGGCAGCCCCTCGGCGGCCCTTCGGCGCAGGGCGTCGGCGAGCCCCCGCTCGCGCAGCCACGCCAGCGCTCGGACCGTGCCCCGGGTGCCGGGCACCACGACCAGGTCGGCGTCGGCCAGTTCCTCGGGCCGGTCCACGAACCGCACCACGACGCCCGGTTCGGCGGCCAGCGCGTCGACGTCGGTGAAGTTCGACATCAGCGGGATCGCGCAGACCGCGACCCGCAGCACGTCCGCCCCGACGGGCGGCGCGACCGACGACTCCCGGACCGTGCCGCGCAGCGACACCCGCAGTCCGTCCTCCTCGTCGATCCCGAGCCCGTGCCGGAAGGGCAGCACCCCGAACGTCGGCCGTCCGGTGAGCCCGAGCAGCATGTCCAGGCCCGGCTCCAGCAGGGAGACGTCGCCGCGGAACTTGTTCACCAGGAACCCGGCGATCAGCGCCTGGTCCTCGGGGGAGAGCAGCGCGACGGTACCGAAGAACGAGGCGAACACCCCGCCGCGGTCGATGTCGCCGACCACGACCACGGGCAGCCCCGCGTTGCGCGCTATGCCCATGTTCACGATGTCGGTGCGCCGTAGATTGATCTCGGCCGGCGATCCGGCACCCTCGCAGATCACCGCGTCGTAGTCGGCACGCAGCTCGGCCAGACAGTCCAGCACCGTGCCGAGGAGCCGCTGCTGCCGTCCGCCGTGGTAGCCGCGCGCGCTCAACTCGCCCACGGGCTTGCCCATCAGGACGACCTGACTGCTCTGCTCGCCGCCCGGCTTCAGCAGCACGGGATTCATCAGCGCGCTCGGCTCGATCCGGCAGGCCTGGGCCTGCATGGCCTGCGCCCGCCCGATCTCGGCCCCCTCGCGGGTCACGAAGGAGTTCAGCGACATGTTCTGCGCCTTGAACGGGGCCACCTTGACGCCCTGGCGCACCAGCCACCGGCAGATCCCCGCGGTGACCACGCTCTTCCCCGCGTCGGAGGTCGTCCCGGCGACCAGCAGTCCGCCCCCACTCATGACGTGCCCCCCTTCAGCGCGGCACGCGCCGCGACGCTGACGCCCAGGGCCAGCCATCCCACCCGCCGGGACAGCCGGACGGCCCGCTCGATGTCCGTGACCGCCACGGCCCGCCCCGGGCCGTTCAGCACCGGCCGGTGCTCGACACGTCCCCCGTACGACAGGGTCCCGCCCAGGCGCACCCCCAGGGCGCCGGCGAACGACGCCTCCACCGGCCCGGCGTTGGGGCTCGGGTGCTTGCCGGCGTCGGCGCGCCAGGCGCGTAGCGCACCCCGGGGATTCCCCCCGGCGGCGGTGGCCAGGGCGGCGGTCAGCCGGGCCCCCGGCCAGCCGGCGACGTCGTCGAGGCGGGCCGAGGCCCAGCCGTAGCGCCGGTAGCGGGGCGACTTGTGGCCGACCATGGCGTCCAGGGTGTTGACGGCCCGGAAGCCCAGCAGGCCCGGCACCCCGCCGACGGCCCCCCAGACCAGGGCGCCCACCACCGCGTCGGAGGTGTTCTCGGCGACGGACTCCACGACCGCCCGCGCGATCCCGTCGGCGTCCAGGGCCTGCGGGTCCCGCCCGCACAGATGCGGCAGCCGCGCCCGCGCGGCCTCCACGTCGCCGGACTCCAGGGCGCGCCCGACGCCCCGCGCCTCCCGGGCCAGTGAGGTGCCCCCCACCACGGCCCAGGTGGCGGCGGCGGTCAGCGCGACGGAGGCGGCGGGGGAGCGGCGGGCGGCCGCGGCGGCCAGTGAGCCCACGGCCACGGCACCGCCCGCGCAGACGGCGGTGTGCAGCGCGCCGCGGCCCCGGTCGTCCCGCCACAGCAGCCGTTCCACGGCACCCGCGGCGCGGCCGAACACGGCGACCGGGTGCCCGCGGCGCGGATCGCCGAGGAGCAGGTCACCCAGGAGGCCGGTGGCGGCGCCGTACGCGAAGACGCGATCGGCCCGCATCGGCTCAGCCGGCCGAGCGGTCGTTCGGAACCCGGGCGTCGCGCCGGGCGGAGAACCGGTAGAACCGGGAGAACCGGTCCTTGCACCTCGGGGGGCAGCCGCGCATGGCGATACGTCCTCACTCAGGGTGTCCGCGCCCTGGCTCGACTGGATGGGCGGTGAGAGTTCCTGGCTCCCGGGGGATTGCTACCCCGGTGACAGTGGCGGGACCGCGCCGGAGTCGCACCGGCTTCCTCTTCTGCCGCCCTACATGGCCCGGGCAGTCCACCACGGGTCCCGAAGGGCCGTCAACTTGCCTTTGACCTGCGAAGGGAGAGTGTGCTGTGGCCCACATCGGCAGGTCAGAAACCCGCCCTGTGGGGACGGCGTCGGACGCCGTCCCCACAGGGCGGGTGGAGGAGTGCGGGCCGGGTCAGGCCACGATCAGATAGATGCCGTAGCCCACCGCCGCCGCGCACGCGGCGAAGCAGGCGTACGCGCCGGTGACCGCGAGGGCGGCGGAGCCGCCCTGTTCCGCCGCGCGCTCGCGACGGGACAGGCCCTGGATGCCGAGGGTGAACAGGGCCACCAGCGCCACGGTGACCACGAGGCTGACGCCGAAGACGGAGCCGAGAGCCGCCCAGTCGATCTTCATGATGCTTCTTCCTTAACCGGGTGGGGGGTCAGACGGTGGCCTGCGACGGCGCCGGATCGCCGGCCGGGGCCGGGATGGTCGCCGCGAGGTCCTCGGTCACCGGGCCGGCCGGCGGCGGGGTCACCGCGGCCATCGCCTGGGTCACGACGCCCACGGGCTCCTCGGTCTCGTTGACGTTGGTGTGGTCCACGACCTCACGGCGCGAGATCTTCCAGATCGCGGCGCTGGAGCCGATCAGGAACACCGCGACGAGGGCGGTGCCCCAGTCACCGAACCCGCAGACCCACTCGGCGAGCGCGGCGACCAGGGCCGCGGCCGGAAGCGTCAGGCCCCAGGCGACGAACATCCGGGTCGCGGTGGACCAGCGGACCACACCCCCCTTGCGGCCGAGGCCCGCGCCCATCACCGAACCGGAGACGGAGTGCGTGGTGGAGAGGGAGAAGCCGAGGTGGGAGGAGGCCAGGATGACCGTCGCCGCGCTGGTCTGGGCGGCGAAGCCCTGCTGCGGCTGGAGGTCGGTGAGGCCCTTGCCCATGGTGCGGATGATCCGCCAGCCACCGAGGTAGGTGCCGAGCGCGATGGCCACGCCCGCGGAGAGGATGACCCACATCGGCGGGTCGGAGTCGGGGGCGAGGGTGCCGCCGGCGACGAGGGCGAGGGTGATGATGCCCATCGTCTTCTGCGCGTCGTTGGTGCCGTGGGCCAGCGAGACCAGACCGGCGGAGGCGATCTGCCCGGCGCGGTAGCCCTTCTCGGAGGACTTGCTGCCCTCGGCCTTCTTGCCGAGCGAGTACATCAGCTTCGTCGCCAGCATCGCCGCGAGGCCCGCGACGATCGGGGCGGCGATGGCCGGGATCAGGACCTTGGTGACGAGCACGTCGCCGTGGACGGCACCGACGCCGGCCGAGGCGATGGTCGCGCCGATCAGACCGCCCATGAGGGCGTGCGAGGAGCTGGAGGGGAGTCCGACCAGCCAGGTCAGGAGGTTCCAGAGGATCGCACCGACCAGGGCGGCGAATATGACCTCGGGACGGATGCCGGTCTCGTCGACGAGACCCTTGGAGATCGTGTTGGCGACCTCCACCGACAGGAAGGCGCCGACAAGGTTCAGCACGGCGGACATGGCCACCGCGACCTTGGGCTTGAGCGCGCCGGTCGAGATGGTGGTGGCCATCGCGTTGGCGGTGTCGTGGAAACCGTTCGTGAAATCGAACGCGAGTGCGGTGACCACCACAATCGCGAGGATCAGCGAGAAGTTTTCCATTTACCCAGGCAATCGTTCGAGGTCATTGGCCGGACGAACGTAGGTAACCTGAATGAACGGAAGGTGAACTGAAGCGGGCCGCGTGGTGTCCGGAGGGAATGCTCCGTCTCATGTCGGCTCCGCGCGGCCCGGCGCGCCCCAGTTGCCCCAAGGATCAGGAGCCGCGGGCGAACCTCCGCAGCTGGTCCAGGGACCCGTTGAAGAGATTCTGGTCACCCGGCAGCCTGCCGCCGTTGTCGTACTGCCAGAAGGTCCACGTCGACCAGCCGGCCGGCAGGGTTCCCGGGCCCGCCGAGTCGTAGCGGGCCACCCACAGCGGGTGCCGCGCGGCGAAGGCCCGGCTGGATCCGGTGCAGCCGTTCCACCAGTGCGCGGTCGTGTAGATCGCCGGCCGGCGGCCGGTCAGCCGGTGCACCTCGGCGCTGAACGCCTTGATCCAGGCGGCCATCCCCGACCGGCTCAGCCCGTAGCACTTCTCGTCCCTGTCGTACGGGTTGTACTCGATGTCGAGCGCGGGCGGCAGCGTCCAGCCGTCCGCCGTCCAGCCACCGCCGTGGCGCACGAAGTGCGCGGCCTGGGTTTTGCCCGAGGACCGGTCCGGCAGCGCGAAATGGTACGCCCCGCGGATCAGGCCCGCCTCGCGCGAGCCGTTGTACTGCCGGGCGAAGTAGGGGTTGCGGTAGGTGTGCGACTCGGTCGCCTTGACGTAGACGAACCGGGCCCCCTTCGCCCTGGCGCCCGGCCAGTCCACGTCCCTCTGGTGGGACGAGACGTCGTGGCCCTCGGGCCGGCTCGCCGCCGCGGCCGGGATCTCCGCCAGCGCGCTGCCGCCGATGGCCAGTACGGCCACCGACGCCGCCAGCAGGCGGGCGCGACGGCGGGGCGGTTTGTGATCAGGAACCATGTTTCCCCCCGAATAACGGTGTGTGCGGCAAATCAGCCAGAGAGTAGTGGAAGGCCGGACTCTGTCCGGCGATCTCCGGCCAACCGTCCGTGCCGCACGCCGTCCGGCCTGGCAGGATCGCGGCATGGCTGAGCGGCGAGGTGACCGGCGGGACACGGGGGAAGCGGGGGAAGCGGGCGAGCCGTGGCGCGCCGGTGCGCGGCCCGAGGAGGCGGACGCCTGGGAGGAGCTGATCGCCACCGCCCGCCGGACCGTGTCCGAGGGGCTGGTCGTGGGCACCTCCGGCAATGTCTCGGTGCGCGCCGGGGAGACGGTCCTGGTCACCCCCACGGGGGTCCCGTACGACCGGCTCACGCCGCGGGACGTGACGGGCGTCGACCTCACCGGCCGGCAGGTGCTCGGAACGCTCCGGCCGACCAGCGAACTCCCCATGCACCTCGCCGTGTACCGCGCCACCGACGCGCGCGCCGTCGTCCACACCCACGCGGTGCACGCCACGGCCGTCTCGACGCTGGTACCGGAGGTCCCGGCGATCCACTACGTCACCGCCGACCTCGGCGGCCCCGTCCGGGTCGCCCCGTACGCGACCTACGGCACCGAGGAGTTGGCCGAGAACATGCTGCGGGCCCTGACCGGCCGCACCGCCTGCCTCCTCCAGAACCACGGCACGGTGGCGTACGGCACGAGCCTCACGCAGGCCCACGACCGCACGGCACAGCTGGAGTGGATGTGCCGGGTCTGGCTCGCGGCCTCCTCGGTCCCCGGCCTGACCCCGAGCCTCCTCGGCGCCGACCGGCTGGACGAGGTGGCCGACCGGCTCAGGGGCTACGGCCAGCCGACCTGACGGCGCCGCCGTCCCCTCCACTGGCCGCTCGCGGGGTCCGACAGGACACTGGTCTCGTGCGCACTGTCACCGCGACGGCCGCTGCCGTCACCATGACCCTGGCCGCCGGTGCGGCGAGCGTGGCCGCCGGGCGGCTCGCCAGCGACGCCGCCCTCAAGGCGCCCCCCGGCAGGCCGCTGCCGACCGAACCCCGGCTCACCGTGCACCGCACCGAGGCCGACCGGATCACGCTCACCCGTGACCTGGCCGCCCTGCGCCCCGGCACCTACGGCCTCGGCGGCGACGGCTCCCACGCCGTCGTCGGCTCCGTCCTCGACGACGCGCCCCACACCGCCGACACCGTGGTGCGCCGCCTGGAGCGCGTCACCCATGGCGACCTCAGCCCCGGCGACCACGTCTGGCTCACCCCGAACGTCCACGTCGGCGACCCGGGCGCGGCACTCGGCCTCGACCACGCCGACGTCGACATCCCCGGCGAGCTGGGCTCACTGCCCGCGTGGTTCGTCCCCGGCACCCGCACCACTTGGATCATCGCGGTGCACGGCCTGGGCACCACCCGCGAACTCGCCATGAACGTGATGGGCTTCCTCGCCGGCCGCAAGTTCCCGGTGCTCGCCCTCGCCTACCGCGGCGACCTCGGCGCCCCCCGCTCCCCGGACGGCCTGAACCACCTCGGCGAGACCGAGTGGCGCGACCTGGACGCCGCGATGCGCTACGCCGTGCGCTACGGCGCCGAACAGATCGTCCTGCTCGGCTGGTCGACCGGCGCCACGATGGCCCTGCGCGCCGCCGCCCGCTCCGGGCTGCGCGACCGCGTCTCCGGACTGGTCCTGGACTCCCCGGTCCTCGACTGGGAGGACACCCTGCGCGCCCTCGCCTCGGCCCGCCACACCCCCGCCCCGCTGCTCCCGCTCGCGGTCCGCGCCGCCCAGGGACGCACGGGCCTGTACGGAGACCGCGCCGGCCCCGACGGCAGCCCGGACCGGCTCACCGTCCCCACCCTGATCTTCCACGGCCCCGACGACACGGTCGCCCCCTGGATCCACTCCCGCCGCCTGGCCCAGGCCCGCCCCGACCTGGTCGCCCTCCAGACCGTCCGGCGCGCCCCGCACAGCGCCATGTGGAACCCCGACCCCAAGTCCTACGAGGAATCCCTGCGCCGCTTCCTGACCCCCCTCATGTGAGGACCGCCAACGGGAGGACCCCCGCCGGACCAGGTCCCGGACCTTCCGTTTAAAGCGGTACGACTGGCCTGTTACCGGTCCTCCGGCGCCCGCGAGGACCCGTGCGTTGGCCAGTCCCGTCGCCGCTCGTGACATTCCGTTTGGGATTTCGGACCGTCAACCGGAAGACTGCACCCGTGACGTCCCGTATCCCGCGCGACTCCAGGCTTCGACTCGTCCGCCCGCGACCCCTGGCCGCCGCCCCCAGAGCTGTCAATCAGCGGCGCCCGCGCCGTGCCGCCCCCCGGCCTCCGGAGGGCACCCCGGCCCCCGCCGAACTGGCCGGAATGGCTCGATCCGGCCTGGCCGCCGCCGCCCGTGTCGCCCGCTGGGCCGACGCCACCCTGCGCCCCGCCCGCGACGGCGCGCGCCCCGACGGCAAGGGCACCCTCTCCGACGCGACCGCCGAACGGGCGGCCGCCGACCTCGCCCTGACCGTGGCTCAGGTCCGCGCGGACTGGGACACCGCCCGCCTCGCCGGTCTGATCGAGGTGCACGGCGACACCGCCCGCCCCGGCTGGCGGTTGCGCGCCTGGGACCGGGACGACAGCGCCGTACTGCGCGGCTGGGTCGCCCTCTTCGACGCCTGGTCGCTCGCCTACCCGGAGTCCGCCGACCACCGGCCCGCCGCGGTCGCCGAGGTCGTCTCGGCCATGCCGCAGCTGCTCTCCTTCCTCCAGCTGTCCGCCGGACCCGTCCCGGTGGCCCAGCTCCTGGACCTGCTGGAGCAGCGCGTCACGGAACTGCGCACCGAGCGCTGCGAGATCCCCTACGGCCCGCAGCCCGAGCCGGACCCCGAGGCCCGCGACACCGACACCCCGCTCGCCCCGCTCCTCGACTGGGCCCTGCACGCCCTCGCCTCCGTCGGCGCCCTCACCTGCGGCGACGGCCAGGCCACGCTCACCCCGCTCGGGAGCTGGGCGGTCTGGGTCAAACTGGAGCAGATCTGCGTCGCCGCGCAGAGCCCCGCCGGGAACATCGAGCAGGCCGCCGAGGACATGCTCCGCGGCTGCGCCCAGCTCCGCCCCAACGCCGCCCGCGCCGAGTACCGCGCCTGGCTGGCCGCCCGCCCCGTCGGCGGTGCCGTCACCGAGCTGATCCAGGCCGCCCGCGGCGAGGACGCCCTGCTGCGCGGCCTCGCCTTCGAGGCCCTGCGCGTGGTCGGCGCCCCCGCCGAGCCCGACGTACGGTCCGTGGCCGAGGAGCCCGCGCTCCGGCCGTACGCGCTGCTGTGGCTGGCCGAGCACGACGGGGTGGATCCCGAGGACGCGCACGAGGTGCTCACCCGCCACGAGGCCACCTGGCTCTGGGTCGACACCGCCGCCGCGGTCGCCGACCACGGCGAGGCCCCCATGCTGGTGCGCCACCTGGAGTCCGCGCTCCAGCCGACCGTCCCCGCCCTCCTCGACGAGGTCCGCGCCGTCGGTCACCCCCGCACCGTGCAGGTCCTGGTCGCCCTCGCCGCGGCCCACCCCGACCCGGCGCTGGCCAAGGCCGTCCGCCGCGCCGCCTTCCAGGTGCACACCGGCGGCAGCTAGGCCGCCGCCGACCCCGGGCTAGCCGCCCAGCTCCGGTGTGTACGTGCCGAAGCTCCAGATGTTGCCCTCGGCGTCCCGGGCCATGTAGTCCCGCGAGCCGTAGTCCTGGTCCGTCGGGGGCATCAGGATCTCCACGCCGTGCTCCACCGCGCGCCGGTGGTGGTCGTCCACGTCGTCCACGACCACGTACACCCCCACCGGTCCCGCGCCCTTCATCGCGGTGTCGAACACCCCGCCGCGGCCCTTGGAGCCCACCATGATCGCGCCGTTGCCCTGGGTCAGCTCGGCGTGGAAGACCGCGCCGTCCTCACCCTCGTAGACCGTCAGCTCGGTGAAGCCGAGGCCCTCGGTGAGCTGCTTGAGCGCCGCGCGCGCGTCCGCGTACAGCACCGTCGGATAGATGCTCGGACGCCCGCTGTCCGTGCCTGCCATGGAGACCACTCCCTCGCGACCGACTGTCCGGGATGACCGTTCCCGCCAGTGTGGCAGCGCCCGCCGGCGCCGACGGCTACCGGAAGGTGTCGCAGCGCGCCATGTCCCCGCTCTCGTACCCCCGCAGGAACCACTCCTGGCGCTGCGCCGCCGACCCGTGCGTCCAGGTCTCCGGGGTCACCCGGCCCTGGAACCGCTCCTGGATGCGGTCGTCGCCGACGGCCGCCGCCGCGCTCAGACCGTCCCGGATGTCGGCGTCGGTGAGGCTGGTGATCAGCGGCCGGCCGGTCGACTCGTCCTTCGTCGTGGTCGCGTGGTGCGCCCACACCCCGGCGTAGCAGTCGGCCTGGAGCTCCACCCGCACCGCGTCGCTGCCGGCCCCCGTCCGGCCGTCCCGCGACCGGCCCAGCGTGCCCGTCAGGTCCTGTACGTGGTGCCCGTACTCGTGCGCCACGACGTACGCCGCGGCGAAGGGGCCCCCGTCGGCGCCGAACTTCGTGCGCAGCTCGTCGAAGAAGCCGAGGTCGAGGTAGACCTTCCGGTCGCCGGGACAGTAGAAGGGCCCCACCGCGCTGGTCGCCGACCCGCACGCGGTACCGACCCGCCCGCCGAAGAACACCGTGGGGGAGCGGCTGTAGGTGCCGCCGCGCCGGGCGAACTCCTCGTCCCAGTAGTCCTGCACGCTGTTGACCACGGCGACCACCCGGCAGTCGTCCCGGGCGTTCGCGTCCCGCCCCGTCCGGCACTCCTGCTGGACCTGCGCCAGCGACGACGCCGTGGCCGCGGGCTGCTCCGAGCCGTCGGTCAGGCCCAGCTGGTCGGGGCCGACCCCGAGGAGGAGCGCCAGGACCAGGGCGATCAGTCCGGCCAGCCCGCCGCCCACGGTGGCCCGCCCGCCGGGGATCCGGCTGCCGCGCACGTCCTGCACCTCGGAGGTGTCCAGCCTCGCGTCGTCGTCGAACTGCATCGGCCCGCGCCCTCCGCCGGTGTCGTCCCCCGCGGCCATCCTCACCGGCACCCCGCGCCGGACGCCGGACGAGGCGGCCGAACGGGGGACGACGGGCCGGGGGAGGGCCGCGGCCCAGGTGGGACGCGGTGCGGGACGGAGCCGGAAAAGCGCTTGCACAGCCCCGTTAGAATGGCTCCATGGCCATTCTCCTCGCGCATTAGACGGCGGGAACGTCCTCAGCCGCCCATCCCGCCAACGACCCCGCCCTGGAGTCTGTCCGTGATTTCCGCCACCGGCATCGAGCTGCGCGCCGGCGCCCGCGTCCTCATCGAGTCCGCCACCTTCCGCGTCGCCAAGGGCGACCGCATCGGCCTGGTCGGCCGCAACGGCGCCGGCAAGACCACCCTCACCAAGTGCCTCGCCGGGGAGGGCATCCCCGCCGGCGGCGCCATCACGCGCTCCGGCGAGGTCGGCTACCTCCCGCAGGACCCGCGCACCGGCGACCTCGACGTGCTCGCCCGTGACCGCGTCCTCTCCGCGCGCGGCCTGGACGTCCTGATCCGCAAGATGCGCGAGAACGAGCAGCGCATCGCCACCGGCACGGGCGCCACCCGCGACAAGGCGATGCGCCAGTACGAGCGCCAGGAGACCGAGTTCCTCACCAAGGGCGGCTACTCCGCCGAGGCCGAGGCCGCCACCATCGCCGCCGCGCTCAACCTGCCCGACCGGGTGCTCGGCCAGCCGCTGCACACCCTCTCCGGTGGTCAGCGCCGCCGTATCGAGCTGGCCCGGATCCTGTTCTCGGACGCCGACACCCTGCTGCTCGACGAGCCGACGAACCACCTCGACGCCGACTCCATCGTCTGGCTGCGCGACTACCTCAAGACCTACCGCGGCGGCTTCATCGTCATCTCCCACGACGTCGACCTGGTCGAGACGGTCGTGAACAAGGTGTTCTACCTGGACGCCAACCGCGCCCAGATCGACGTCTACAACATGGGCTGGAAGCTCTACCAGCAGCAGCGCGAGGCCGACGAGAAGCGCCGCAAGCGCGAGCGGCAGAACGCCGAGAAGAAGGCGGCGGCCCTCAACGCCCAGGCCGACAAGATGCGCGCCAAGGCCACCAAGACGGTCGCCGCGCAGAACATGGCCCGGCGCGCCGAGCGTCTGCTCTCCGGCCTGGACGAGGTCCGCCAGTCCGACAAGGTCGCCAAGCTCCGCTTCCCCGAGCCCGCGCCCTGCGGCAGGACCCCGCTGACCGCCGAGGGACTGTCGAAGTCCTACGGCTCGCTGGAGATCTTCACCGATGTCGACCTGGCTATCGACAAGGGCTCCCGCGTCGTCATCCTCGGCCTCAACGGCGCCGGCAAGACGACCCTGCTGAGGCTGCTGGCCGGGGTCGAGCAGCCGGACACCGGTTCCGTGGTCCCGGGCCACGGCCTGAAGGCCGGCTACTACGCCCAGGAGCACGAGACCCTGGACGCCGACCGCACGGTCCTGGAGAACATGCGCTCGGCCGCGCCCGACATGGACCTCGTCGAGGTCCGCAAGGTGCTGGGCTCGTTCCTGTTCTCCGGCGACGACGTCGACAAGCCCGCCGGGGTCCTCTCCGGCGGCGAGAAGACCCGGCTCGCCCTTGCGACCCTCGTGGTCAGCTCGGCGAACGTGCTGCTCCTGGACGAGCCGACCAACAACCTCGACCCGGCGAGCCGCGAGGAGATCCTCGGCGCGCTGCGCACCTACAAGGGCGCGGTCGTCCTGGTCACCCACGACGAGGGCGCCGTGGAGGCGCTCCAGCCCGAGCGGATCATCCTGCTGCCGGACGGCGTCGAGGACCTCTGGGGCTCCGACTACGCGGATCTTGTCGCCCTGGCTTGATCGAATGGTTGATCCACGGCGTATGGATCATTCGGCCGATCGGTGATCCATCATCTGTGTGAGATCTCCTCGTACCGAGGTGTGTCCTACATCCATTTCACGGCCGAGCCCTTTGTCGACAAGGGCTCGGCCGTGGTGCATCCCTGACCAGGAAGTTCGCGGAACGACCCGTTCGGCGGTACGGATTCGCCACCCCGGAATCATCGCTTCCCCTTGTGTGGACCTGCTCCTGTCGTCAAATCCGTGTCTCACGGACCTTGCCGAATGGGTGGCCATCAGGCCCGGGAGGGGTGATCATGAGGAGACCAGAGCGCACTTCCCATGAGGAGGCACGGGTGGCCGAGACTCTGAAGAAGGGCAGCCGGGTAACCGGCGCCGCGCGCGACAAGCTCGCGGCAGACCTGAAGAAGAAGTACGACTCCGGTGCGAGCATCCGGGCGCTGGCCGAGGAGACCGGCCGCTCGTATGGCTTCGTGCACCGGATGCTGAGTGAGTCGGGCGTCACGCTGCGTGGGCGTGGCGGGGCGACCCGCGGCAAGAAGGCCGCGGGCTGATCACGGGCGGCCCATCGGCTCCGACGGTGGCCATCCGGTCGTTCTCCTCCTGGGTCCCGCAGGGACCCGGGGGGACTCCAGACCGGCCGGTTGGTTACTGTGCAGTCACTTAGCTGACCGCACCCCTCGGAGGCACCGCATGGCTTCGCTCGACCCTGCTCTCGACAAGGACGGCGTACGACTCACCGTCGACGACGCGGTCGCCACGGTGACGCTGACCAACCCGGCCAAGCGCAACGCGCAGAGCCCCGCTCTGTGGCGCGCGCTGGCCGAGGCCGGTCGGCTGCTGCCCGGATCCGTCCGGGTCGTCGTGCTCCGGGCCGAGGGCAAGTCCTTCTCGGCCGGGCTCGACCGGCAGGCGTTCACGCCGGAGGGCTTCGACGGCGAGCCGTCGTTCATCGACCTGGCCCGCGGGGACGACGCCCAGCTCGACGCGACCATCGCCGAGTACCAGGAGGCGTTCACCTGGTGGCGGCGCAGCGACATCGTGTCGATCGCCGCCGTGCAGGGCCATGCCATCGGGGCGGGCTTCCAGCTCGCACTCGCCTGTGACCTGCGCGTCGTCGCGGACGACGTCCAGTTCGCCATGCGCGAGACGAGCCTCGGCCTGGTCCCGGACCTGACCGGCACCCACCCCCTGGTGGGCCTCGTCGGCTACGCCCGTGCGCTGGAGATCTGCGCAACCGGGCGCTTCGTCACGGCCGAGGAGTCCGTCGGTACGGGCCTCGCCAACGTCGCCGTGCCCGTGGACCAGCTCGACGACGCGGTGCGCGACCTCGCCGCGGCGCTGCTGGCCGCTCCCCGGGACGCGGTCATCGAGACCAAGGCGCTGCTGCGCGGCGCGACCGACCGCACCTACGAGGACCAGCGCGTCGCCGAGCGAGCCGCCCAGGCCCGCCGCCTGCGCGACCTCGCGGGCGTCGGCGACTGACCGGCCGGCCTCACCCGCCGGCGGTGACCGGGCCCGCCACCGCCGCCGGTTGCCCCACGAGCCGGGCCCGCACCGCCCGCACCGGCGGCCCGACGCCGTGCCCCGGTGGCCGACCGCAGCCACCGCCGCTGACGTGCGGGCCTCGCGGTGTCCGGCGTCCGGCCCGGAGCCCCCACCAGACCTCGTGGGTCGCGGTCGTGGGCGGGCGGGACTCGGCATGTCGGGCGCTCGGCGCTCGGCCGCGGCGACACGGCCTCGCGGGCCGCGGCCCGTGGTCCCGGACGTGGGCGGGCGGGACTCGGAGCGTCAGACGGTCCCGGGACGACCTCGGGACCGTCCGTGGGCAGGCCACCACCGGACGGATCGGCGAGGGCTCAGCCGACCGCCGTGACCAGGACCGCCACCGTGGGGTGGTCCGGGAGCGTCGCGGCCACCGCCGTGCGGACCGTGCGGGCCACCTCCGCGGGGTGGTGGTCCGCACCCACCGCGACCTCCAGGCGGACGTGCCGGGCCGTCAGGGCCGGGTCGGTGCCCGGCCGGTCCTCGATGTGCACCGGCCGGCCGAGTCCGCCCAGCCTGCCGGTCAGCGCGGCCACGCCCGGGACGGCGAGCGCGGCCCGTGCCGCCCGCGCGGCGTCGCCCTCCGTGGGCTCCGCGACCGCCGACGGCGCCCGGAGCGGCGGGGGAGCGGACGGAGAAGCCGGCTCGTCGAGCAGGGCCGTCACCCGCAGATCCACCTCCGTGACCGTCAGCCCGATGTCCGAGGCCGCGGACCCGGCGAGCGCCGACCGCAGCGCGGCCACCACCGCGGGCAGCGGCTCGGACGCCGTCGCCTCCAGGTCCGCCGTGATCCGCAGCGGCCCCGGCGGCAGCGCGCTCGGCGGCGGCGGTACGACCGGCTCGGCCGCCCCCGCCGGGTCGGCGAGCGCCAGCCGCAGCGCGCCCAGTCGCACCCCCGGCACCCGCTCGCGCGCCGCGCGCCGCAGTACCGCCGCGGCGGCCTCCTCCGCGATCCACGCTCCGTCCCGCGGCCCGCCGAGCGGCAGCAGCCTGCCGAGCCCCAGTTGCCGCCGTACCGCCCGCGCCCATCCGTCCGCCGTCATTACCCCAGCCTGCCGCATCCCCGGGGCGGGATGGCGCAACCGCACTTACGGTGGTCGGAGAACGACGAACCGAAAGGGACGTACGGGATGAGTGACACCACCGAGCGCAGGCGGACGCCGGACTCCGATCCGGCCGAGCAGGAGCAGGTCGTCCAGACCCGCAAGCCCACCCGGCGGGGTGGCGGTGACCCCTCCACCAGAGGGCGGACCACCATCGCCGACGGCGTCGTGGAGAAGATCGCGGGCCTCGCCGCGCGCGACGTGGTCGGCGTGCACGCGATGGGCAGCGGGATCAGCCGCACCTTCGGCGCCGTCCGCGACCGGGTGCCCGGCGGCGGCTCGAAGTCCGTCACCCGCGGGGTGAAGGCCGAGGTGGGCGAGGTGCAGACCGCGCTCGACCTGGAGATCGTCGTCGACTACGGCGTCGCCATCTCCGAGGTGGCCCGGGCCGTGCGGGAGAACGTGGTCTCCGCCGTGGAGCGGATGACCGGCCTGGAGGTCGTCGAGGTCAACATCGCGGTGAGCGACGTGAAGCTGCCCGAGGAGGAGGAAGAGGAGCTGGAGCCCCGGATCCAGTGACCGTCCATCGCACCGCTGAGGGGAGCGCACGTTGAACATGGCCGTGATCGGCATGATCGCCGGCATGGCGCTGGGTTTCGCCGGGTACTTCGGCGGCTTCGGCGCCTTCCTGCTGGTGGCCGCGCTGGGCGCCATCGGCTTCGTCGTGGGCCGGTTCCTGGAGGGGGACCTGGAGCTCGGCGACTTCTTCCGTACCCGTGACGACCGCCGCGACCGGCGGTGACCTGAGTGACCGTCGAGTCCGGCCAGGTCCGAAGCGGCCCGGCGGCCGTGCCACCCGCCGAGCGCGGCTCCACCCGGATCGCCGACCGGGTGGTCGCGAAGATCGCCTCCCAGGCGGCCCGGGAGGCGCTCGGCCCGCTCCCGGGCGACGCCGCACCCCCGCACGCGGGTGTAGTGGTCCACCCCCACGCTCAACAGAGTTCGAACGGGGGGACCCCCTTCGGCATCGCCCGGGTCCGCGTCCACCTCGAACTCGACTACCCCACCGACATCGGCGCCCGCTGCGCCGCGGTGCGTCGCAGGGTCGTCGAGCGGGTAGGCGCGTTGGTGGGCATGGAGGTGTCGGAGGTCGCCGTCCAGGTGGAGCGGCTGCACTCGGCGCACGGCACGGTACAGGGGAGGACGCGATGAGCGAGCCCCAGGGCTACGAGGGCTCCGAGAGCTCCGAGGACGGCACACGGCCACTGCCCGTGGTCGAGCGGGCCACCGGCACCGCGACCCTCGACCAGTCCGCCTCGGCGGCCGAGTACGACGCGCCGCCCGTCCTCCAAGGGGACGACAGGGCCGGCCGCTTCTGGTCGGCGCGTCGCGTCCCGGCGGCGATCGTCGCCGTACTCCTGCTGGCCCTGGCCGGTCTGTTCCTGTACGACGTGGTCGCCGTGCGCGCCGACCACGCCGCCCTGGCATGGCGCGGCGAACTGGCCGACCAGCTCGCCGAACGCCCCCTCGACGACACCTGGGTGCTGGTCGGAGCGGGCGTCGCCGCGGCCCTCGGACTGTGGCTGATCGTGCTGGCCGCCACCCCGGGCCTGCGCTCCCTGCTGACGATGCGCCGCCCCCACCCCGAGGTGCGGGCCGCGCTCGACCGGGAGGCCGCCGCGCTGGTGCTGCGGGACCGGGCCATGGAGATCGCCGGTGTGCAGTCGGTCCGGGTGCGGACCGGCCGCAGGCACGCGGACGTGCGGGCCGTCTCCCACTTCCGCGACCTGGACGACGTACGAGCCGATCTCGACGCGGCGCTCGCCGACGCGATCCGGGGGCTCGGCCTGTCCCGGCCGCCCGCGCTCGCGGTGCACGTGCGCCGTCCGGGAAAGAAGGGGTGAGCGGAGTGCTCAGGACCGTCAACCGGGTGCTGCTCGCCGTCCTCGGCGTCGTGCTCGTCGTCCTCGGCGGCTCGGTCCTCGCGGTCGGTCTCGGCCTGGACCCGCCGTCCTGGTGGATCCACCACGGCAAGGACGACGTCCTGCTCGGCGATGCCGAGCGGACCCGCTGGCGGGACGAGGGCTGGTGGTGGCCGGCCGTCATCGCGGTCCTCGCCGTCCTGGTCCTGCTGGCCCTGTGGTGGCTGACCGCGGTCCTCCGCCGACGCCGGCTCACCGAGGTGCTGGTCGACACCGGCGACGGCCGGGGCGCGCTGCTGCGGGGCCGCGCCCTGGAGGCCGTACTCAACGACGAGGCGGCCTCGATGGACGGGGTCCACCGCGCCCACACCCGCCTCAAGGGCCGCCGGAACGCGCCCGAGGCCGACGTACGGCTCCTGCTGGAACCGCACGTGGACCCGGGCACCGCCCTCGCGGACCTCACCACCGGCGCCCTCGCCCACGCCCGCGACTCGGCCGGCCTGGCCGCCCTGCCGACGGAGGCCGTGCTGAGGGCGGCCAAGCACCGCGCGGAGCGGGTGAACTGAGCACCGGCCCCGGCGCTCAGAACCCGTGCCGGCTCAGAACCCGTGCCGGCTGCCCCCGTCGACGGGCAGCATGACTCCGGTCAGATAGGAGGCGGCCGGGGAGAGCAGGAAGGCGCCCGCGCGGCCGAACTCCTCGGGGGCCCCGTACCGCCGCAGCGGGATCCGCGACTCGCTCGCGGCCCGGGTGGCCTCCGGGTCCGCGGACAGCGCGTCCAGCTCTCGTACCCGGTCGGTGTCGATGCGGCCGGGCAGCAGTCCCACGACCCGGATGCCGCGTGGTCCCAGCTCGTCCGCCAGGGACTTGGCGAACCCGGCGAGCCCCGGCCGCAGCCCGTTGGAGATGGTCAGCCCCGGGATCGGCTCGTAGACCGAACCGGACAGCACGAACCCGATGACACCGCCGTTCTCCAGCTCCGCCGCCGCCGTGCGGGCGAGCCGGACCGCGCCGAGGAACACCGACTCGAACGCCGCCTGCCACTGTTCGTCGGTGTTGTCGGCGACGAAGCCCGGCGCCGGGCCGCCGACGCTGATCAGCACACCGTCGAAGCGGCCGAAATGCTCCCGCGCGGCCTCGACCAGCCGGGCGGGCGTCTCCGGGTCGGCGTTGGCGGCGGCGACCCCCACCGCGTTCGGGCCCAGCGCGGCCGCGGCCTCGGCGACGGTCTTCCCCTCCCGCCCCGAGACGATGACTCTGGCGCCGTCGGCGACGAGTTCACGCGCGGTGGCGTTGCCCAGCCCGCGGGTGGCTCCCGTGACGACGTAGACGCGGTCCTTCAGTCCAAGATCCATGGCCCCTATCCTGCATCGTCCGGCCCGAACAGGGCGAGGGCGGAGTTCACCAGGCCGATGTGGCTGAACGCCTGGGGGAAGTTCCCGAGCTGCCGGCCCGTTCGGACGTCGTACTCCTCGGAGAGCAGGCCGACGTCGTTGCAGAGGCCGACGAGCCGCTCGAACAGCTCCCGGGCCTCCTTGGTGCGACCCGTCAGGTGCAGGGCGTCGACGAGCCAGAACGAGCAGACCAGGAAGGTGCCCTCACCGCCCGGCAGCCCGTCCACGGGCGACTCCTCCGCGCTGTAGCGGTGCAGGTAGCCGTCGTGCTCCAGCTCGGCGCGGACCGCGTCGACGGTGCCGATCACCCTCGGGTCGTCCGGTGGTAGGAAGCCCATGTGCGGGATCAGCAGCAGGGAGGCGTCCAGCTCCCGTGAGCCGTAGTACTGGGTGAAGGTGTTCCGCTCGGGGTCGTACCCCTTCTCGCAGACCTCCCGGTGCACCTCGTCGCGCATCGCGCGCCAGGCGTCGAGGTCGCCGTCCAGGGTCGGGTCGTCCTCCAGCGTGCGCACCGCGCGGTCCGCGGCCACCCAGGCCATCACCTTGGAGTGCACGAACTGCTTGCGGCCCCCGCGCACCTCCCACAGCCCTTCGTCGGGCTGGCGCCACGCCGTGGTGAGGAAGTCCATCAGCGCGACCTGGAGCGCCCACATCTGCGGCTCGGAGGGCAGGCCCGAGCTCCGGGCCAGTGCCAGGGAGTCCATCACCTCGCCGTAGACGTCCAGCTGGAGCTGATTCACGGCGGCGTTGCCGATCCGTACCGGCCGGGAGTCGGCGTAGCCGGAGAGCCACGGCAACTCGGTCTCGGGCAGGCGCCGTTCGCCCGCCACGCCGTACATGATCTGGAGGTCGGCGGGGTCGCCCGCGACGGCGCGCAGCAGCCAGTTGCGCCAGGACTCGGCCTCCTCCAGGTATCCGGCGGAGAGCAGGGCGCCCAGGGTGAGGGTGGAGTCGCGCAGCCAGCAGTAGCGGTAGTCCCAGTTGCGGACGCCGCCGGGCTCCTCGGGGAGCGAGGTGGTGGCCGCGGCGACGATGCCCCCGGTGGGGGAGTAGGTGAGCGCCTTGAGGGTGATCAGGGAGCGGATCACGGTGTCCCGGTGCGGGCCGTCGTAGCGGCAGCGGGACGCCCAGGCCTGCCAGTCGGTGACGCTGGCGGCGAGGGACTCGTAGGGGTCGAGGAGCGGTGGGCGGGGCTCGTGCGAGGGGTGCCAGGTGAGGACGAACGCCACCGACTCGCCCTCGGCGACGGTGAACTCCGAGTGCGTCGAGTGGTCCTCGCCCCAGGTGCGCACCTCGGGCTCGCTGCGCAGCCACACCGAGTCGGGCCCCGCGACCGCGACCCGGTGGCCGTCGGCACGCCTTATCCACGGGATGATCGAGCCGTAGTCGAAGCGCAGCCGGAGCGTGCTGCGGACGGTGACGGTGCCGCGCACGCCCTCGACGATCCGGACGATGTCGGGCGCCTTGTCCCGTTGCGGCATCAGGTCGGTGACCCGGATCGCCCCTTCGTCCGTCTCCCACTCGGTGTCGAGCACCAGCGTGTCGGGCCGGTAGGCGCGGCGGGCGCACCGCTCGGCGCCCACGGGGGCGATGCGCCAGTGGCCGTTGTCCTCGTCACCGAGCAGCCGTGCGAAGCAGGCGCCGGAGTCGAACCGGGGCAGGCAGAGCCAGTCGACGGAGCCGTCGGTGCCGATGAGGGCGACGGTCTGTTCGTCGCCGATGAGCGCGTAGTCCTCGATGGGGGGATGCACGGGGTGCGGGTTCCCGGCGAACGGGGCCTGCAATCCGGCCGAAGTGGCAATCCGGCCGTACGGCTCACACGGTGGCGGGTTCGGCCTCCGCCGTGGCCGCTTCGGCCTCCCGCGCCAGCCGGTCGCGCCGTTCGCGCCGGACCAGGACGACCCAGCCGACGGGGACGCCCGCGGCGAACAGCCACCACTGGATCGCGTACGCGTAGTTGAGTGCCGCGTCCTCGTCGCCGGGCTCGCCGAGCTGCTGCGGGGTGTCGCCCTCGGGGTCGGGCGCGGTCAGTACGAGGTAGCCGCCGAGCACCTCGGCGTCCAGCCGCCGCGCCTCCTGGGCGCTGTCGATCAGCATGATCTGCCGGTCCGGCAGGCCCTGGAGGTTCTTGATGCCGCTCGCCTCGGTCGTCTCGTCCGGCATCAGCCGACCGGTGACGGTCAGCTCGCCGGCGGGCGGGGCGGGGATCTCGGGGAACGCCGTCTGGCTGGTCCGGTCGGCCGGGATCCAGCCGCGGTTGACCAGCAGCACCTTGCCGTCGTTGAGCACGAACGGGGTCAGCACGTGGTAGCCGATCTCGTCGTCACCGTTGGTGCGGCGCCGGACGACGACCTCGTCCTCGGTGTCGAAGCGCCCCTTCGCGGTGACCGTGCGGTAGCGCTCCGCGGAGGTGACGGTGTGCCCGGGGGAGGTCAGCCGCTCCACCGGCACCGGGTCGGCGGAGAGCGCGTCGGAGACCAGCTGGTTGCGGGCCGTGCGCTCGTCGTAGCGGTGCATCTGCCAGATGCCCAGCCTGATCATCGTGGGGATGAGGAGGAGGGCGACCAGCGTGAGGATCACCCACTGCCGGGACAACAGGAAGCGGTACACCCCACGACCGTACAACTCGGTCGTGGGGTGCGTTCGGGCGGGTACCGGGTCACACCTTGTCGACGATGCCCACCTTTCCCTCCGCGCGGGCGCAGTGGGCCCCGCAGTACCAGTGGCCCTCGGCCTCCACGCCCTGTCCGATGATCTGGACCCGGCAGTGCTCGCAGACCGGGGCCATGCGGTGGATCGCACAGGCAAAGCAGTCGAAGACGTGCACGGCGCCCTGCGCGCGCACTTCGAAGCTCATTCCGTAGTCATTGCCACAAACTTCGCATCTCGCCATGCGCCACAGGGTGAGCCGTCCGCGCGGCGCGGGCGAGCGGACGGCGGGCGAGTCGCGTCGTTATCACCCGTCCGTACGGTTATCGCTCCGCGGCCGGTTCCACGTCCCGCAGGAGTTGGCCGAACGCCGCCTCGTCCACCACCGGGGTGCCGTACTGCCGGGCCTTGACCACCTTGGAGGTGCCGGAGTCCGGGTCGTTGGTGACGAGCAGGCTGGTCAGCCGGGAGATGCTGGTGGCCACGTGCAGTCCGGCCTCGGTCGCCCGGTCCTCCAGGAGGTCCCGCTCCACGGACGTGTCGCCCGAGAACGCGATCCGCATGCCCTGTTTGAGTCTTTTGCCCTCTTCGTAGCGGCCCGGGTTGGGATGCGGGCATGCGGGCCTCTTGCGGGAGGGGCGCCAACTCGTGGGCCGGTAGCCGCCGTACCCGCCCTGCTGCCTCGGCACGGCCCGGTCCGTCCACTCGGTGAGCGGACGGCACTCGTGCAGCGGGAGCCGTACGCCGCCCTCGGCCGCGGCCCGCAGGCTCGGCCGGAACGCCTCCGCCAGCACCCGGGCGTCGTCCAGGGCGTGGTGCGCGCGCTGCTGGACCACGCCGAAGTGCGCGGCCAGCGACTCCAGCTTGTGGTTGGGCAGCGGCAGGCCCAGCTCCTTGGAGAGCGCGATGGTGCACAGCCGCTGGCGCACCGGCGCCTCGGACCGGGCGCGCGCGTACTCCCGGGAGATCATCTGCCAGTCGAAGACGGCGTTGTGCGCGACGAGCACCCGGTCCGCGAGGCGCGCGGAGAACTCCTCGGCGATGTCCGGGAAGAGGGGGGCGCCTTCGAGTGCCTCGCTCGTCAGGCCGTGGATCCAC
Organism: Streptomyces sp. NPDC048002; assembly: GCF_040653275.1. Taxonomy (NCBI): domain Bacteria; kingdom Bacillati; phylum Actinomycetota; class Actinomycetes; order Kitasatosporales; family Streptomycetaceae; genus Streptomyces; species Streptomyces sp. NPDC048002. The sequence continues at coordinate 129,484 of NZ_JBEZNL010000014.1, forward strand.
ACCGGGCCCGGATCGCGCTCGGGGTTGACCAGCGTGTACCAGTGGTCCTCGACCTCACCGCGCGCGTCCAGCCGGTAGACGGCCGCCGAGATGATCCGGTCGTCCCGGGCCAGTCCGGTGGTCTCCACGTCAACGACCGCGTATCCCTGCGGATACGCGGCCGGCCACGGTGTGGGGGACGCTGCGGTCGTACGGTCTTCGAGCATGGTCACTGAGGATACGGGCCGCGACTGACAGCGTGGTCCCATGGCCCCGGCTCGTACCCCGTCAGGGGACCGCCCGCGCCCGTCCGTTCGAGTGCCGGCCGGGGGATCGGGCCAAGTCCCTTCCCGCACCGGGCTGTCCGGAATGTCATCCTCCGACGTGTGACGGAATCTGCGCGGGACGAGAACGACGGCGGCGCCCTCGGGGAGCGGCTGAACTGGCTGCGGGCCGCGGTCCTCGGCGCCAACGACGGCATCGTCTCCACGGCCGGCCTGGTGGTCGGTGTGGCGGGCGCGACCGACGAACGGGCCTCCCTGTTCACGGCCGGGATGGCGGGACTGCTCGCCGGGTCGATGTCGATGGCGGCGGGGGAGTACGTCTCCGTCTCCACCCAGCGCGACTCCGAACGGGCCGCCCTGGCCGAGGAGAAGCGGGAGCTGCGCGAACGGCCCGAGCAGGAACTCGCGGAGCTGACCGAACTCCTCGAACGGCGCGGGCTGTCCGCCGACGTCGCCCGGGACGCGGCCGTGCAGCTCACCGAACGGGACGCGCTGCGGGCGCACGCGCGCGTGGAGCTGGGCATCGACCCGGACCGGCTGACGAACCCCTGGCACGCGGCCTGGGCGAGCTTCCTCGCCTTCACCGCCGGCGCCCTCCTCCCGCTCCTCGCCATCGTCCTACCCCCGGCCTCCGCCCGGCTGCCGGTCACGGTCTGCTCGGTCCTGGCGGCCCTGGCCCTGACCGGCTGGAGCAGCGCGCGGCTGGGTGCCGCCGCGCCGGGGCGGGCGGTCCTGCGCAACGTGGTCGGCGGCGCGCTGGCCATGGCGGTCACCTACGCGGTGGGCTCCCTGCTGGGCGCGGCGGGTGTCTAGGCGCGTCCGGGCGGGGTTTGACCGGAGCGCGTTGGCGGAGATCACCAACAAGTAAGCGCGTACCGCGGGTAATACTTGTGAGTAACAACGTCTAGCCGTGGCCGGTCGGCGGTCCTACGGTGCGAGCATGCCGAACCTGCCCGATGTCGTGCTCTGGTCGATACCCGCCTTCGTGCTGCTCTCCGTGATCGAGATGATCAGCGTCCGCCTCCATCCCGACGAGGACGCCGCGGGGTACGAGACGAAGGACGCCGCGACCAGCGTCGGCATGGGCCTGGGCAGTCTGTTCTTCGACTTCCTGTGGAAGATCCCCATCGTCGCGATCTACACCGCGGTCTACGAACTCACCCCCCTGAAAGTGCCCGTCCTGCTGTGGACGGTCCCGCTGATGCTGCTCGCGCAGGACTTCTTCTACTACTGGTCCCACCGCGGCCACCACGTCGTGCGCATCCTGTGGGCCTGCCACGTCGTGCACCACTCCAGCCGCAAGTTCAACCTCACCACCGCGCTGCGCCAGCCCTGGACGTCGCTCACCGTCTGGCCGTTCTACCTGCCCCTGATCGCCTGCGGAGTGCACCCGGCCGCGCTCGCCTTCTGCTCCTCGGTGAACCTCGTCTACCAGTTCTGGATCCACACCGAGCGCATCGACAGGATGCCCCGCTGGTTCGAGTTCGTCTTCAACACGCCCTCCCACCACCGCGTCCACCACGCCTCCCAGGGCGGCTACCTCGACCGGAACTTCGGCGGCATCCTCATCGTCTGGGACCGGCTCTTCGGCTCCTTCGTCGCCGAGACCGAGCGGCCGGTGTTCGGGCTCACCAAGAACATCGACACCTACAACCCGGTCAGGGTCGCCACCCACGAGTACGCCTCCATCGCCAAGGACCTCAGGAAGGCCCGCAGTTGGCGCGACCGCGCCGGGCACCTCTTCCGCGGCCCCGGCTGGCAGCCCGCCACCGGGGAACCGGCGGCCCGTGAGAGCGTGTCGGCGTGAGGGACCCCCGCAGCGTGAGGGACCCCCGCCCCCTGCTCCTCGCCTTCGGCCTGGCCGCCACCGTCGACCTCGGCTCCCTCGCGGCCGGCTTCGACGCGGGGCACACCGTCGCCAAGCCGCTGCTGATGCCGCTGCTCGCCGGATACGCCGCCCTGTCCGGGGCACCCCGGATCCTCGTCGCCGCCCTGCTCTTCGGCTGGGGCGGCGACGTGGCGCTCCTCTTCGACGCCGAGCCCGCCTTCCTGCTCGGCATGGCCTCCTTCGCGGCCGGGCACGTCTGCTACCTGCTGCTGTTCAGGGCACCCGGAACGCACCGCGCGTTCCCGTTCCTCTGCTACTCCCTCGCCCTGACCACCACCGTCGCCTCGCTCTGGCCGGACCTCCCGGCCGACCTGCGGATCCCGGTCGCCGGCTACAGCCTGCTGCTCACGGCCATGGCCTACCGGGCCGGCGCCCGCTTCGGCGCGGTCGCCGGGGCCGGCGGCGCGCTCTTCCTGCTCTCCGACACCCTCATCGCGGCCGGTGTCGCCGAGTGGCCCGAGCCGCCCCGGCCCGACCTGTGGATCATGCTCACCTACATCGCCGCGCAGTTCCTGCTGGTCCACGGCTCGCTCCGGGCCCTCGAAGCGCGCCCGCACCCGGCGGCGACGTACGGTGAGGTGCGCTCGACCACCCCCTGAGCGCACCGTCGACACCGCAGGAGAAGACCTCGTCATGCGCGCCACCACCCTTCACGCCCCGTACGACATACGGGTGGCGGACGTCCCGGACCCCGTCGTCCAGCTCCCCACCGACGCGGTGGTCCGGGTGCTGCGCGCCTGTATCTGCGGCAGCGACCTGTGGGCCTACCGCGGCGAGGCGGCCCGGCAGCCCGGCCAGCGGATCGGGCACGAGTTCCTCGGCATCGTGGAGGAGACCGGCTCCGAGGTCTCGGGGGTCCGGACCGGTGACCTGGTCGTCGCGCCCTTCATGTGGTCCGACGGCGTCTGCGACTACTGCCGGGAGGGCCTGACCACCTCCTGCGAGCACGGCGGCTTCTGGGGCAGCGTCGGCTACGACGGCGGCCAGGGCGAGGCCGTGCGCGTGCCCTTCGCCGACGGCACCCTCGTCCGGCTGCCCAAGGAGGCGGCCTCCGACGAGCGGCTGCTGGCCGCCCTGCTGACCCTGTCCGACGTCATGGGCACCGGCCACCACGCCGCCCTCGCCGCGGGCGCCCGCCCCGGCGCCACGGTCGCCGTGGTCGGCGACGGGGCCGTCGGCCTGTGCGCCGTCCTCGCCGCCAAGCGGCTGGGCGCCGAGCGGATCGTCGCCCTCGGCCGCCACCAGGTCCGCACCGACCTCGCGCGCCGCTTCGGCGCCACCGACGTCGTCGCCGAGCGCGGCGAGGCCGCCGTCGAGGCCGTGCGCGCCCTCACCCGCGGCCAGGGCGCGCACGCGGTCGTCGAGGCGGTCGGCACCGAGCAGTCCATGAGCACGGCCGTGAACATCACCCGCGACGGCGGCGCCATCGGCTTCGTCGGCGTGCCGCACGGCAGCGGCACCGGCCTCGACCTCGGCGTCATGTTCGACCGCAACATCGCTCTGCGCGGCGGCGTCGCCCCGGTCCGCGCCTACCTCCCCGAGTTGCTGCCCGACGTCCTGGAGGGCCGTATCGACCCCTCGCCGGTCTTCGACATGACGGTCGGCCTGGAGGGCGTCCCCGAGGGCTACAAGGCGATGGACGAGCGGGTCGCGCTGAAGGTGATGGTTACCGTCTGACCCCCGGGGCGGCCGGCGCCTACCAGCGGATCGGGATCGGCAGCGCCGTCAGCAGGCCCGACACCGCCACGACCAGCCCCAGCGCGACGACCTCCACGCGCGCGGGCACACAGGCCGTGAGCGGGTCGGCGGCCCGGCGCAACCGGGTCCGCGCCCACAGCGCGAGCCCGGCGACGGCGGCCACCAGCAGCACCTTGGCGAACAGCACCCGCCCGTACGCCGTCTCCGTCAGCTGTTCCAGGACCGTGCCCGGCGGCATCCGGCGCAGTGAACTGCACACCCCGGTCGCGGTGATGGCGGCGAGCAGAACGGCCGCCACGCGCGCGTAGAGCCCCAGCAGCGCGGCGCCCGCCGGGCTGTCGCGCCGCAGGCCGCGCAGGACGTGCAGCAGCCCGCCCGCCCACAGCGCGGCACAGGTCAGATGCACCAGCGTCAGCGCGGAGCCGAGCAGGGGGGAGTGCTCGGTCGGCGGATGGGCGCGCAGCGCCTCGGCCACGATCACCGCGGCCAGCGGCCAGACCTGGGTGCCGGGCCGCCGGGACAGCGCGCACAGACCGGCCACGGCGAACGCGTTGACCTCCAGCAGCGCCAGCCGTCCGTCGCGGGTGGCGTACAGGCCGCCGACGTCCAGGTCGGAGAGGCTGTCCGGGACGAGATTGCCGGTCGACACCACCGAGGCCAGCCCGAGGGCGGCGAGGAAACCGGCGGCGGCCGCCCAGGGCGCCCCACTGCGGGGAGCCGTCGGGGGAGTGCCGGGTACGGAGCGGGCCAGCCGGTTCACGAACAGCTCGCCCACCGGGACGCACAGCGCCGCGAACAGCACCGTGCGCAGCAGCGCGATGCCGGCGGTGCCGGGGGCGGCGGCCTCACCGGTGCCGTGCAGGGCCGGGGACGGCCCGAGCAGGGGTATCAGGGCGCCGACGAGCACCAGGGCCAGGACGGACAGGGCCCGTGCGGTGCCGGGGCGCCACCGGGGCGCGTTCGCGTCGGCCGCCTCCGACGTGGGTCTCGCCAAGGTCACCTCGTCATTCCGTCCGTGAGTACGTTCTCCGGGCCCACCAGGTCTCACGTCCACCGCGCCGGGTCGGTTCCGTACGCGCCGGGCGGCCGCGCCCAGTCCGCCGGGCCGCCCGCGTACGCCACCGGCGGCAGGGCGTACCGCAGCCGCCCGAGCGCGCCGTCCCGCTCGCGCAGCCACGGCCCCGGGCCCTCGTACGGGAGACCCGCCGGGGCGTCCGCGCCGGTCCCGGTCCCGGTCGTCAGCCAGTGCGCGGTCCGCGCCAGCGCCAGCCGTACGACCCGGCTGCCGCCCTCGTCGTGCCGCTTGCTCAGGGCGCGCAGTACGGCCGCCGCCAGCAGGTACCCGGTGCCGTGGTCCAGCGCCTGCGCCGGCAGCGCCCCCGGGGCGTCCGGCGCCCCCTCCAGCACGGAGATCCCGGTGGCCGCCTGCACCAGGCTGTCGAAGCCCCGCCGCCCGGCCCACGGCCCGTACGCGCCCCAGGCCGACAGCTGGGCCACGACCACCCCGGGCCGCCGCTCGGCCAGTGCCGCGGGGGCCAGCCCGAAGCGGTCCAGGGCGCCCGGCCGGTACCCGGTGACGACCACGTCGGCCCGCGCCAGCAGCTCCTCGAAGGCCCGCCGGTCCGTATCGAGGCCGAGCACCGCGGAGCGCTTCCCGAACCCCGTGTCGGCGTGCTGGTCGGGCAGTTCGGGGTGGCGCGGCGGGTCCACGCGCAGGACGTCCGCGCCCAGCAGCGCGAGGGTGCGGGTGGCGACGGGCCCGGCGATGACCCGGGTGAGGTCCAGCACGCGGACCCCGTCGAGCGGGAGGGCGGCAGCGGCGGGCGGAAGGGCGCGCGCGGGGGCCGAGTCCAGCCGTTCCCGCTCCACCAGCGGCCGCCCGGCCACCGCGGCCGCCTGCGGATGCCGCGCCCACTCCTCGGCCCGCCGCACGGCGAAGGCGAGCCCTCCGGCCGCGCACACCGCCTCCTCGACCTCGGCGGCCGACCGCTCGGCGAGCACCGCTTCGAGGGTCTCCGGCGGCCCCAGCACGGTGAGCAGCCGCTCCCGGTGGTGCGGGTAGTTGGCGTGGGTGCGTATCCAGCCGTCCGCCGTGCGCCAGAACCGCGACAGCGGAGCGAAGGCGACCGGAGCCCGCCCGTCGATCAGCAGATGCCGCTCACTCACGAACGCCGTCGCGACGGCCCCGTCGTCCACCCGCACGCCCGGCACCTCGGCGAGCCCGGCCCGCCGCGCCCCCAGCTCGGCGGCGGCCAGCGCGCACGCGCCCACACAGGCGCGGGCCAGCTCCCGCACCGGCAGCCGGGACGGCAGGGCGCCCTCCCGGGCCACCGCGGTCACCCGCGACGGCAGCCCGGGGTCACCGCCCACCGCGGCCCAGGCGTACTCGATGTCGATGTCGCTCATGACTGCACTATGCGTCATGGGCCGGAGCGACAGGCCATGCGGCCGTGCCACCACGCACGCGTGCCGGGGCCCGGGGATCCGCTCCCCGCCCCCGGCACGCGCCGAACCGCTACCGCGGTACCGCCGTTCCGTCCCTCGCGGCTACTTCGTCACGGCGTCCAGGGCGTCGGCCGTGCCCCAGCCGTAGAAACCGTTGCGGAACTTGGAGCCCTCGCACACCGCGTCGACCGTGCCGTCGGCGTCGATGTCGTACGGGTCCGTGCACGCCGTGGCGTCCGCCTCCGCGTACAGCAGGGCCTTCACCAGGGCCGGCGGGGCCTTCGGGTGCGTCGACTTGATCAGCGCGGCGACACCGGCGACATGCGGGGACGCCATCGACGTACCGGCCATGTAGCCCCACTTGCCGCCGGGCAGCGTGCCGAGGATCAGGCCGCTGGTGGCCGGCGGGGCCGGGGTCTGGTAGCGGGTCGAGTCGCCGCCGGGCGCGGCGATGTCGACCACTCCCAGGCCGTGGTTGGAGAAGGACGACTTGATGCCCTTGGCGCCGGTCGAGGCGACCGTCACGACACCCGGCAGCTGCGTCGGTATGTCCAGGCACTCGGACGGGTCGATCACCCGGTCCGAGGGCGTCGCGTCGTTCGGGGACACCGGGTCGGTGATCTCGTCCGCCGCGAGGTCGTAGTTCTCGTTGCCGGCCGCGGCGACGTTGACCGCGCCCTTCTTCTCCGCGTACCGCGACGCCCGGGAGACGGCCTCGACGAGCGCCTTCTGGTCCGGGTCGTTCTTGCAGTTGAAGTACCACGGGTCGGTGTAATAGCTGTTGTTCGTCACGTCGACGCCGTGCTCCGCCGCCCACACGAAGCCGCACACCACGGCCTCGGTGTAGAAGTACCCGGCGGTCGTGGACACCTTGATGCCGGAGACCTTCACCCCGGGCGCGACACCGGTCATGCCGATGCCGTTCTTGGCGGCCGCGATCTCACCGGCCACGTGCGTGCCGTGCGCGCTCTCCGTCGGGCCGGGCCGCCAGGCGCCCTCGGTGGTGTCCGGCTTGCCCGTCACACAGTTCACCGAGGCGTCGCGGTCGAAGTTGGCCGCGAGGTCGGGGTGGGTGTCGTCGACGCCGGTGTCGATGACGGCGACCGTGACCTTGCTGCTGCCGAGCGACTTCTCGTGCGCCTGGTCCGCCTTGATGGCGGGCAGGTCCCACTGGAGCGGCTGCAACGGGTCCTGGCCCTCGGCCGCCTCGACGGCGGCGGCCTCCGCGGCGGTGAGCACCCTCGGGGTGCCGACCTCCGTGGTCGACTGCGCGGGCAGCGGCGCGTTGCGGGTGTTGCCGGCCGAGTCCACGCCGGGCACCTTGCGCAGCGTCTTCGCGAAGTCGGGGTTGGCCGAGTGGACCACGACCACGCCGATCCGGTCGTACGAGGTGAGAATCGTGCCGCCCGCAGCGGCGATGGCCCGCTCCACCCGGGACGAGGGACCGTGTCCGGGGCTGACGTTGACGACGTAGCTGAGCGAGGTCGCCTCGGCGGGCTCCTCGGCCTCGGCGGCCGCCGAGACGTTCGGCAGCAGGGCCAGTGCCGTCGCCACGGCCATCCCCGCGGGGACGGCGACCAGGCGGCGGGAGCGCGGGGAGTGCGCTGTCATGGTGTCAGTCTCTCCTGTCCGAAGGTCACTTGACCGCGCGCAGCGCGTTGACGATGCCGTACCCGTAGAAGCCGTTGCGGTACTCGGAGCCCTCGCACACCGCGTCCTGCGTACCGTCGCCGTTCTGGTCGTAGGACTCCGGGCAGCCCGGGTTGTCCGCCTGCGCCTTCAGCAGCGCCTGGAGCGTGGCCGGGCCCGCCCACGGGTGCTTCGACTTCAGCAGCGCGGCCACACCGGCGGCGTGCGGCGAGGCCATCGAGGTGCCCTGGAGGAAGGCGTACTGCCCGTTGGGCATGGTGGACAGGATGCGGCCGTTCTTCGAGGGCGTGTCGGGTATCTGGTACAGCCGGTCGCCGCCCGGCGCCGCGACGTCCACGACCCCCTTGCCGTACGAGGAGTAGTACGACTTGAGGTTCTGCACGCCCGTCGCGCTCACCGTGACGATGCCCGGCAGCTGGGTCGGCACGTCGTAGCACTCGTGCGGGTCGATCGTGCGCTCCACCGGGGTGGAGTCGTCGGGGCTGGAGGCGTCCACGATGGCGTCGGAGTCCAGGTCGTGGTTGGAGTTGCCCGCCGAGGCCAGGTGGAGCGTGCCCTTCGTCCGGGCGTACAGCTGCGCCCGGTTGACGGCGTCCACGATCGCCCGCTGGTCGGGGTCGTCCATGCAGTTGTACAGCCACGGGTCCACGTAGTAGCTGTTGTTGGTGATCTCCACCCCGTGGTCGGCGGCGAACACGAAGGCGCACACGACGCTCTCCGGGTAGAACAGACCGTTGTCCGGGTCGCTCACCTTGATGCCGGAGACCTTCACCCCCGGCGCGACACCCGCGACACCGACACCGTTGCGGGCGGCGGCGATCTCACCCGCGACGTGCGTGCCGTGGTAGTCGTCCGCGGTGTACGGCCGCCAGGCGCCCTCGCTGGTGTCCGCGACCCCGCCCACGCAGTTGGCCGACTGGGACTTGGAGAAGTTCGGCGCGAGGTCGGGGTGGGTGTCGTCGACGCCGGTGTCGATGACGGCGACGGTCACCTTGCTGCTACCGGGGTTGATCTTCGCCGCCTTGTCGGCGCCGATCGCACGCAGGTCCCACTGATCGGCCTCAAGAGGCTCGCTGTCCGGGGCGGCGGCGCTCGCGGCCTTCGCGGCCTGGGCCTCCGTCAGGTACTCGGCGGCACCCTGGTCCGTGGTGCCCGCGGCGGTCAGCGGAGCCGTACGCGTCGCACCCGCCGACTGCACCCCGCGCACCGCGCGCAGCTGCTTGCCGAAGTCGGGGTTGGCCGAGTGGGCGACGATCACACCGATCTTGTCGTACGACGCCACGACGGTTCCCTGGGCCGCGGCGACGGCCTTCTTCACCGACTCAAGGGTCCGGCGGTCCGTCTTCGTGTTCACCACGTACGCCAGCTTCGGCGCGTCCGCCGCCTGGGCGGTGGTCTCCGCGGCCGGGGCGGCACTCGCCGAGACCGGCAGGAAGCCGAGCGAGGCGGTCAGTGAGAGCACGACGGGGACGGCCAGGGCGAGCCGGCGTCTGGAAGGCAGATGAGCCATGGGATCTCCACATCATCCAAAACGAAACTGCCCGAGACACAGGTGGTGCTCGGGCAGGTACATGACGGGCGTGCAGGGTGAAACTATCTCCCCGCCTCGCTGGCCAGCAATGACCTTCGGGAAGTCAGTTCGGAAAGAAGTGATCGGTGTTGAACCGGTTCTCGCGTGGCGCCGTGACGTTGGACAGGAGGCGCGAGCACGATCGAGCCCCCTGTCGGATCACGCCCCGGTGGCACGCTCCCCGCCGACCGGCCCGCGCGATCCACGTCACTGTGAGGTCAGAGCCGTCATGTCCGTCGTTCCCAGCCCGTCCCCCACGCCCGAACCGCACCCGTCCACTGTCGCGACAGCGCCCGCAACGCGAGGAGACTCCGTGGCCACCGAGACACCGCCCCCCTCGAAAGAGCAGCGTCGACTCCCCACCACCGAGGAGTTCACCGAGGTGCAGGAGAGCGCGGAGTTCGGTGAACTGCGCCGCTCCTACCGCTCCTTCGCCTTCCCGCTGACCCTCGGCTTCATCGTCTGGTACCTGCTGTACGTCCTGCTCTCGAACTACGCGGGCGGCTTCATGGGCACCAAGCTGTTCGGCAACATCAACGTGGCCCTCGTCCTCGGCCTCGCCCAGTTCCTCACCACGTTCCTCATCGCCTGGTGGTACGCGCGGCACGCCGCCGCCCAGCTCGACCCGAAGGCCGACGCGATCAAGTCCCGGATGGAGGGCGGCGCATGAGCTCCGCGCACATGATCCTCGCGGCCGACGCGGCCAGCGAGCACCGCACGCTCATCATCAGCCTGTTCGGTGTCTTCGTCGTCGCGACCCTGTTCATCACCGTGTGGGCGGGCCGGCAGACCAAGGACGCCGCCGACTTCTACGCGGGCGGCCGCCAGTTCACCGGCTTCCAGAACGGCCTCGCCGTCTCCGGCGACTACATGTCCGCCGCGTCCTTCCTCGGCATCGCGGGCGCCATCGCCCTCTTCGGCTACGACGGCTTCCTGTACTCCATCGGCTTCCTGGTCGCCTGGCTCGTCGCCCTGCTGCTGGTCGCCGAGCCGCTGCGCAACTCCGGCCGCTACACGATGGGCGACGTCCTCGCCTATCGGATGCGCCAGCGCCCGGTCCGCACCGCCGCCGGCACCTCCACCATCGTGGTGTCGATCTTCTACCTGCTTGCCCAGATGGCCGGCGCGGGCGTCCTGGTCTCGCTGCTCCTCGGCATCAGCAGCGACGCCGGGAAGATCGGCATCGTCGCCCTGGTCGGCGTTCTGATGATCATGTACGTCAGTATCGGCGGGATGAAGGGCACCACCTGGGTGCAGATGGTCAAGGCCGTGCTGCTGATGACCGGCGCCCTGCTGCTGACCTTCCTGGTGCTGCTGAAGTTCGACTTCAACGTCTCCGACCTGCTCGGCACGGCCGCCGACCAGAGCGGCCACGGCGCGGCCTTCCTGGAGCCCGGCCTGAAGTACGGCGCCACCGGCACCACCAAGCTGGACTTCATCTCCCTCGGCATCGCCCTGATCCTCGGCACCGCCGGTCTGCCGCACATCCTGATCCGCTTCTACACCGTGCCCACCGCTAAGGCCGCCCGTAAGTCCGTGATCTGGGCGATCGGCCTCATCGGCTCCTTCTACCTGATGACCCTGGCGCTCGGCTTCGGCGCCGCCGCGCTGATCACCCCGGAGGAGATCACCACCTCCAACAAGGCAGGCAACACGGCGGCACCCCTGCTGGCGCTGCATCTCGGCGGCGTCGACTCCACCTGGGGCGCCATCCTGCTGGCCACCATCTCCGCCGTCGCCTTCGCGACGATCCTCGCGGTGGTCGCGGGTCTGACGCTCGCCTCCTCCTCGTCCTTCGCGCACGACATCTACGCCAACGTCATCCGCAAGGGCGAGGCCACCGAGAAGGAGGAGGTCCGCGCCGCCCGCTGGGCGACCGTCGGCATCGGCGTCGTCTCGATCGGCCTCGGCGCCCTGGCCCGCGACCTGAACGTGGCCGGCCTGGTCGCGCTCGCCTTCGCGGTCGCCGCCTCCGCCAACCTGCCGACGATCCTCTACAGCCTCTTCTGGAAGCGCTTCACCACCCAGGGCGCCCTGTGGTCGATCTACGGCGGTCTGACCACCGCCGTCGGCCTGGTGCTGTTCTCGCCGGTCGTCTCCGGCAAGCCCAGCTCGATGTTCCCGGACGTCGACTTCCACTGGTTCCCGCTGGAGAACCCCGGCATCATCTCGATCCCGGTCGGCTTCCTGCTCGGCATCATCGGCACCTACCTGTCGAAGGAGGAGCCGGACAAGGGCAAGTACGCCGAGCTGGAGGTCCGCTCCCTGACCGGCACCGGCGCCCACTGAGCACACCCCCCGAAGCGGCCGCGTCGTAGATCCCTACGACGCGGCCGCGTCTTACCTCGTGGGATCGGGCCCTGTCGATGTCAGCGGGGTCACGTAGGCTCGCAGACGACGGGAAACGATAGCTCCGCGACGAGGGAGGGGGCCCACGTGCTCATCGACACCTACGGCCGAGTGGCCACCGACCTGAGAGTGTCGCTGACCGACCGGTGCAATCTGCGCTGCACGTACTGCATGCCCGAGGAGGGCCTGCAGTGGCTGGCCAAGCCGGACCTGCTCACGGACGACGAGATCGTCCGCCTGATCGACATCGCGGTCACCTCCCTCGGCATCGAGGAGGTCCGCTTCACCGGCGGCGAGCCCCTGCTCCGCCCCGGTCTGGTGGGCATCGTCGAACGCGTCGCCGCCCTCACCCCCCGCCCGCAGATGTCCCTGACCACCAACGGCATCGGCCTCAAGCGCACCGCCGCCGCGCTGAAGGCGGCGGGCCTGGACCGGGTGAACGTCTCCCTGGACACCCTGCGCCCGGACGTCTTCAAGACCCTCACCCGGCGCGACCGGCACAAGGACGTCATCGAGGGCCTGGAGGCCGCCGGCGCCGCCGGTCTGACCCCGGTCAAGGTCAACTCGGTGCTCATGCCGGGCCTGAACGAGGACGAGGCCCCCGACCTCCTCGCCTGGGCCGTCGAGCACGACTACGAACTGCGGTTCATCGAGCAGATGCCCCTGGACGCCCAGCACGGCTGGAAGCGCGACGGGATGATCACGGCCGGCGACATCCTGGCCTCCCTGCGCACCCGCTTCACCCTCACCCCCGAGGGCTCGCAGGAGCGGGGCTCGGCCCCGGCCGAGCGCTGGCTGGTGGACGGCGGCCCGCACCGCGTCGGGGTCATCGCCTCGGTCACCCGCCCGTTCTGCGCGGCCTGCGACCGCACCCGGCTCACCGCCGACGGCCAGGTCCGCACCTGCCTCTTCGCCCGCGAGGAGACCGACCTGCGGGCCGCCCTGCGCTCGGGCGCCCCCGACGAGGAGATAGCCCGCCTCTGGCGCCTGGCGATGTGGGGCAAGAAGGCGGGAGCCGGTCTCGACGACCCCTCCTTCGTCCAGCCGGACCGCCCCATGTCCGCCATCGGCGGCTGAAACCCTACGGTTAGGCCGGAGCTTCCCACTCCGAGAACCGCACCACGTCCTTCAGGAACCCCCGCACCCCCAGGAACTGCGACAGATGCTCCCGGTGCTCGTCACAGGCGAGCCACGTCTTCCGCCGCTCCGGGGTGTGGATCTTGGGGTTGTTCCAGGCCAGCACCCATACGGCGGTTTCCCGGCAGCCCTTGGCGGAGCAGATCGGCGTCTCGTCAGTCACGGAATTCGTCTCACAGAGTCAAGAAAAAAAGCGACGCCGAGCAGCCACGGGGGGAGCTGCCCGGCGTCGGTCCGTCGCTCCGACGGGGGATGCGGAGCGCCTACGAAGTATGTCATGGGTCACCCGCCGCCCGGCACCTGAACAACCTTATTGCCCTGAGCTTTTCTTGAGCTTGGCGGGCGGCGCGGATTCCGTTTGCGGGCGTCCCGCCAAGGTCATTTCCGGTCATGTGCGGCGGCGTCCGGACCGCCCGCCGGATCACCGACCGCGTCCTCCGGGCCGCGATCCGGGTGCGGTGCCGCCGGTGCCGGTCCCGTGATCATCGGACGGCTCGGAGCGCCCACGAACGTGGAGGGCAGCCCCGGCGCGTTCTCCCGCCCGGCGTTGGCGATCACGACCGCGATGTACGGCAGGACCGCGCCGAGCACCAACGCCACCACGGCCACGTGCCGTTCGACGTTCCACAGGGTCGCCGCGAGGATCACCGACAGCGTGCGGACCGACATCGAGATCACGTACCGCCGCTGGCGTCCGCGTACGTCCTCCTGGAGGCCCGTCCTGGCCCCGGTGATCCGGAACACCTGGGCGTTGCCCCCGCCGTGCTGCTTCCGCATCACAATCCACCATCCGCCCGCATCGGGTTCTCCCGGCCTCCACGTTACGCCTGGCCTGCGCCGCCCACGAGAGTGGGGCACCTTCCGCACAGGGGGACGACCTGGGCCGTCCCGCGTACGGCCCCACCCGACGTGCGACGTAACCGGTACGGCCCGAGACTGGGCGTACTGCTCACGCGCAGGCGTACAAGGAGGCGGCCATGGGCTGGTTGTGGGCGATCATCGTGGGGTTCGTGCTGGGGCTGATCGCCAAGGCGATCCTGCCCGGGAAGCAGCACAGCCCCCTCTGGCTGACCACCATCTTCGGCATCCTCGGCGCCATCGCCGGCAACGCCCTCGCGCGGGCGTTCGGTGTGGAGGCGACCGCGGGCATCGACTGGACCCGTCACTTCTTCCAGATCGTCGCGGCGGTCATCATCGTCGCCGTGGGCGACATGGCGTACATGGCGACGCTGGGCAAGAAGAAGATGCAGACCTGAGAGCCGGGCACGGCGAAGGGGCGGCACCCCTTGGAGGGAGTGCCGCCCCTTCGGTGCGTCTAGGCGCCGGTGACCTCGACCGCCGCCAGGTTCTTCTTGCCCCGGCGCAGTACCAGCCAGCGGCCGTGCAGCAGGTCCTCCACGGCGGGGACGGCGTCCTCGGCCGTGACCTTCGCGTTGTTCACGTAGGCCCCGCCCTCCTTCACCGTCCGGCGGGCCGCCGACTTGCTCGCCACCAGCTCGACCTCGGCGAACAGATCGACCACCGGCGCCAGCTCGGTGACCTTGATGTGCGGCACCTCCGACAGGGCCGCGGCCAGCGTCCGCTCGTCCAGCTCCGCCAGTTCGCCCTGCCCGAACAGCGCCCGGGAGGCGGCGATCACCGCGGCCGTCTGGTCGGCGCCGTGCACCAGCGTCGTCAGCTCCTCGGCCAGCGCCCGCTGCGCCGCGCGCGCCTGCGGCCGTTCCCGCGTCTGCCCCTCCAGCTCCTCCAGCTCCGCGGGGGACCTGAAGGACAGGATGCGCATGTAGGTCGAGATGTCCCGGTCGTCCACGTTCAGCCAGAACTGGTAGAACGCGTACGGCGTCGTCATCTCGGGGTCGAGCCAGACGGCCCCGCCCTCGGTCTTGCCGAACTTGGTGCCGTCGGCCTTGACCATCAGCGGCGTCGCCAGACAGTGCACGTCGGCCTCGGGCTCCAGCCGGTGGATCAGGTCCAGACCCGCCGTGAGGTTGCCCCACTGGTCGCTGCCGCCCTGCTGGAGGGTGCAGCCGTGCCGCCGGTACAGCTCCAGGAAGTCCATGCCCTGGAGCAGCTGGTAGCTGAACTCCGTGTAGCTGATGCCCTCCTGGGACTCCAGCCGCCGGGCGACCGAGTCCTTGGTCAGCATCTTGTTGACGCGGAAGTGCTTGCCGATGTCCCGCAGGAACTCGATGGCCGACAGACCGGCCGTCCAGTCCAGGTTGTTCACCATCACCGCGGCGTTCTCGCCCTCGAAGGACAGGAACGGCTCGATCTGCGCACGCAGCCGGTTCACCCAGTTCGCGACCGTCTCCGGGTCGTTCAGCGTGCGCTCGGCGGTCGGCCGCGGGTCACCGATCTGGCCGGTGGCCCCGCCGACCAGGGCCAGCGGGCGCAGGCCCGCCTGCTGGAGCCGGCGCATGGTGAGGACCTGCACCAGGTGGCCGACGTGCAGGCTGGCCGCGGTGGGGTCGAAACCGCAATAGAACGTGACGGGACCGTCCGCGAGCGCCTTGCGCAAGGCGTCCTCGTCGGTGGACAGGGCCCACAGACCGCGCCACTTCAGCTCGTCGACGATGTCCGTCACGGTTCTCTTGTCTCCTCGGGAAGGCTCGTGGTCAGGTACGAGGTTATACGCCCTGGCTGACTGAACTCATATTGAAGTCGGGCACCCGCAGCGCGGGCATCGCGGCCCTGGTGAACCAGTCGCCCCACTCCCTGGGCAGGGTCTTCTCCGTGCGCCCGGCCTCGGTGGCCCGCCCCAGCAGGTCCACCGGCGACTCGTTGAACCGGAAGTTGTTGACCTCGCCGGTCACCTCGCCGTTCTCCACCAGGTACACGCCGTCCCGGGTCAGGCCCGTGAGCAGCAGCGTCGCCGGGTCCACCTCGCGGATGTACCACAGGCAGGTCAGCAGCAGCCCGCGCTCGGTGGCCGCCACCATCTCCTCCAGGCCGCGCTCGCCGCCCCCGTCGAGGATCAGGTTGTCGATGCCCGGTGCCACCGGCAGCCCGGTCAGGCCCGCGCTGTGCCGGCTGGTCAGCAGACGCCGCAGCTCGCCCTCGCGCACCCACTCGGTCGGCGCGAGCGGCAGACCGTTGTCGAACACCGACGCGTCGCCCCCGGAGGAGTGCGCCAGCACGAACGGAGCGGACTCCAGGCCCGGCTCGTTCGGGTCGCTGCGCAGGGTCAGCGGCAGCTCGGTGAGCCGGTCGCCGAGCCGGGTACCGCCGCCCGGCTTGGAGAACACGGTGCGGCCCTCGGCCGCGTCCCGGCCCGACGCCGACCACATCTGGTAGATCAGCAGGTCCGCGACGGCCGTCGGCGGCAGCAGCGTCTCGTACCGCCCGGCCGGCAGTTCGATCCGGCGCTTCGCCCAGCCGAGACGTACGGCCAGCTCGGCGTCGAGCGCCGCGGGGTCGACGTCCTTGAAGTCCCGGGTGGACCGTCCGGCCCACGCCGAGCGGGTGCGGTCGGGGGACTTGGCGTTCAGCTCCAGCGTCCCGTTCGGCTGGTCGTGCCGCAGCCGCAGCCCCGTGGACGTGCCGAGGTACGACGAGACCAGCTCGTGGTTGGCGAAGCCGTACAGCTCGCGTCCGCCCGCACGCGCGCGTGCGAACGACTCCCCGAGCGCCGGGGCGAACTCCGCGAACACCGCCGAGGAGGTCTCGGCGGGAGCGTCCGTGAAGTCCGGCGACACCGGCACGCCGGCCACCAGGGGCTGCGCGTCCTCGGCGGGCCCGGCGGCGCGCGCGGCGGCCTCGGCAGCCCGCACCAGCGGCTCCAGCTCGTCCGCCGTCACGGCGGAACGGGACACCACGCCGGAGGCGGTGCCCTCCTTGCCGTCGACGGTGGCGACGACCGTGAGCGTGCGCCCGCGCGTGACACCGTTCGTGGTGAGCGCGTTGCCCGCCCAGCGGAGGTTGGCGGTGGACTGCTCGTCGGCGATGACGACACAGCCGTCGGCCCGGGACAGCTCCAGGGCCCGCTCGACGATCTCGTACGGCTTGCTCATCGACCGGCCTCCTGAGTGGTGTTGAGACTGTGCCTTCCCGGGAGACAACCCCCGGCCCCCCGGCCGATCCTGGTGTCGGCGCTCATCGGCCCGCCTCCTGCGTGGTGTTGAGGATGTTGACGCCCCTGAAGAGGGCCGACGGGCAGCCGTGGGACACCGCCGCCACCTGGCCCGGCTGGGCCTTGCCGCAGTTGAAGGCGCCGCCCAGGACGTAGGTCTGCGGGCCGCCGACCGCCGCCATGGAGCCCCAGAAGTCGGTGGTGGTCGCCTGGTAGGCGACGTCCCGCAGCTGGCCGGTGATCCGGCCGTTCTCGATCCGGAAGAAGCGCTGGCCGGTGAACTGGAAGTTGTAGCGCTGCATGTCGATGGACCAGGACCGGTCCCCGACGACGTAGATCCCGCGGTCGACGCCGCCGATGAGATCCTCCGTGGACATCCCCGCCGGGTCCGGCTGGAGCGACACGTTCGCCATGCGCTGCACCGGCACATGGCCGGGGGAGTCGGCGAAGGCGCAGCCGTTGGACCGCTCGAACCCGGTCAGCCTCGCGATCCGCCGGTCCAGCTGGTACCCGACCAGCGTGCCGTCCTTCACCAGGTCCCAGGTCTGGCCCGCGACGCCCTCGTCGTCGTAGCCGACGGTCGCCAGGCCGTGCTCGGCGGTGCGGTCACCGGTCACGTTCATCAGCTCGGAGCCGTACCGGAGTTTGCCGAGCTGGTCGAAGGTGGCGAAGGAGGTGCCGGCGTAGGCGGCCTCGTAGCCGAGCGCGCGGTCCAGCTCGGTGGCGTGCCCGATCGACTCGTGGATGGTCAGCCACAGGTTGGAGGGGTCGACGACCAGGTCGTACAGGCCCGCCTCGACGCTCGGCGCGCGCATCTTCTCCGCGAGCAGCTCCGGGATCCGCGCCAGCTCGTCGTCCCAGTCCCAGCCGGTGCCCGTGAGGTACTCCCAGCCGCGTCCGACGGGCGGCGCGATGGTGCGCATCGAGTCGAACTCGCCGGTCGACTCGTCCACCGACACGGCGGTCAGCTGCGGGTGCAGCCGGACCCGCTGCTGGGTGGTGACGGTGCCGGCGGTGTCGGCGTAGAACTTGTTCTCGTGCACGGTGAGCAGCGAGGCGTCGACATGGTTGACCCCGTCCGCCGCCAGCAGCCGCGCGCTCCACTCGGCGAGCAGCCCCGCCTTGTCCGCGTCGGGCACCGTGAAGGGGTCGATCTCGTACGAGGAGATCCACGTCCGGTCGGCGTGCACGGGCTCGTCCGCCAGCTCCACGCGCTCGTCCGACCCGGCCGCCCTGATCACCTGCGCGGACAGCTTGGCCATCGCCACGGCCTGGGAGGCGACCTTGGCCGCCGCGTCCATGGACAGATCCACACCCGAGGCGAAACCCCAGGTCCCGCCGTGCACGACCCGCACCGCGTACCCGAGGTCGGTGGTGTCGGAGGACCCGGCCGGCTTGGCGTCCCTGAGCCGCCAGGACGCGCTGCGCACCCGCTCGAACCGGAAGTCCGCGTGCTCGGCGCCCAGGGCACGCGCGCGTGCGAGCGCGGCGTCCGCCAGGGCGCGTAGCGGGAGTGCCGTGAAGGACTCGTCGATGGTATGAGGCACCTGGATCTCTTCCTGTCGCCGTTGCCGTGGTCGCTCCGATCATGTCGTGACGGCCGGGTCGGCGACCACACGTTTGCCCGGCGCGGCCGGTTCGGTTCTGTAGGGACCCGACAGTGACTCCCACCAGCCACTGTCGGTGCCCGCTTCTCCGCACGGGGACCGGGACCGATAGATTTCCGGGGAAGCCGCCTGTCATCCAGGTGTTCGGGCGGGTATGTCAGACCGCTATCGAAAGGGTGATCCGTTGAGCCGCTCGGTTCTCGTCACCGGAGGAAACCGGGGCATCGGCCTCGCCATCGCCCAGGCGTTCGCCGATGCCGGCGACAAGGTCGCGATCACTTACCGCTCGGGTGAGCCTCCGGCGGGCTTCCTCGCCGTCAAGTGCGACATCACCGACACCGAGCAGGTGGAGCAGGCCTACAAGGAGATCGAGGCCGAGCACGGCCCGGTCGAGGTCCTCGTCGCCAACGCCGGTGTCACCAAGGACCAGCTCCTGATGCGGATGTCCGAGGAGGACTTCGCCTCGGTGGTCGACACCAACCTCACCGGCACCTTCCGCGTCGTCAAGCGCGCCAACCGCGGCATGCTGCGGGCCAAGAAGGGCCGTGTCGTCCTGATCTCGTCCGTGGTCGGACTGCTCGGCTCCGCGGGGCAGGCGAACTACGCCGCCTCCAAGGCCGCGCTCGTCGGCTTCGCGCGCTCCCTCGCCCGTGAGCTGGGATCGCGCAACATCACCTTCAACGTCGTCGCGCCCGGCTTCGTCGACACCGACATGACCAAGGTGCTCACCGACGAGCAGCGCGCGAACATCGTGTCGCAGGTCCCGCTCGGCCGGTACGCGCAGCCGGAGGAGATCGCCGCGACGGTGCGGTTCCTCGCCTCGGACGACGCCTCGTACATCACTGGAGCCGTCATCCCCGTTGACGGCGGACTGGGAATGGGTCACTGATCACCATGAGCGGAATTCTCGAGGGCAAGCGCGTCCTGATCAGCGGTGTGCTGATGGAGTCCTCCATCGCCTTCCACGCCGCCAAGCTGGCCCAGGAGCAGGGCGCGGAGATCATCCTCACCGCGTGGCCCCGGCCCACGCTGACGGAGCGCATCGCCAAGAAGCTGCCGAAGCCCACCAAGGTCGTCGAGCTGGACGTCACCAACGACGAGCACCTCGGCCGTCTCGCGGACGTCGTCGGCGAGGAGCTCGGCGGCCTGGACGGCGTCGTGCACTCCATCGGCTTCGCGCCGCAGGACGCGCTCGGCGGCAACTTCCTGAACACGCCGTTCGAGTCGGTCGCCACGGCCATGCACGTCTCGGCGTACTCCCTGAAGTCGCTGACCATGGCCTGCCTGCCCCTGATGCAGAACGGCGGCTCGGTCGTCGGCCTCACCTTCGACGCGCAGTACGCCTGGCCGCAGTACGACTGGATGGGCCCCGCCAAGGCCGCCCTGGAGGCCACCAGCCGCTACATCGCGCGCGACCTGGGCAAGCAGAACATCCGCTGCAACCTGATCTCCGCCGGTCCGCTCGGTTCGATGGCCGCCAAGTCCATCCCGGGCTTCGGCGAGCTGGCCTCCGTGTGGGACGACCGCTCCCCGCTGGAGTGGGACCTCAAGGACCCGGAGCCGGCCGGCCGCGGCATCGTCGCCCTGCTCAGCGACTGGTTCCCGAAGACCACGGGCGAGATCGTGCACGTCGACGGCGGTCTGCACGCCATCGGCGCCTGATCCCCGCCACCGCTCGGAAGGGCCCGCGTCCGCTGCAGGGCGCGGGCCCTTCGGCATGTCGCCCGTTCGGCCCAACCGGCCGGGCGGGGGAGCCCGGCGACCACGCACCCTGGACACAGGTGTTCACCGCACCGTCCCCTCCCCAGCACGGCCGAGGAGGTCCCCTTGTGCGTCTGTCCCGCAGCCTCGCCCCAGCGACCGTCGCCGTAGCCGTCGCCCTGGTGATGTGCCTGCCGTACGAGGCCACGTCCCACGCGCCCGCGCGGGCCGCCGCGCCGGACCTCTCCGGCTCCGAGTGCCGCACGCGCCTGGACGGCTCCCACGTCACCGTCCACTGCCACAACCCCTACGCGGACGTGGACCGGGTACGCCTGCACATCGAGTGCGGACGGTGGTGGGACCTCGACACCGACAGCTCCCCGGTGGAGATCGGCCCGGCGGTGACCGTACGGCTCACCGGGCGCTGCTGGAAGGAGGTCGGCTCGGTCTGGGTCAGCCACCAGCGGCCGTGAACCTCCCCGGACGGCACTGGAACGGATAGCCCGCCGCCTCCGAGGCGGCGGTCGCCGCGTCGCCCGCGCGGATCGCCTCGACCAGCCGGGCGTGGTCCATGTACGTCTCCGGGGTCAGCTCCTCGCCGACGTCCTCGCGCAGCCAGTCCCGCAGCACCTCGCCGAGGTCGGCGTACATCGCCGTCATCGCCTCGTTGTGGGACGCGGCCACCACCGCCAGGTGGAAGGTGGCGTCGGCCGCCACGAACGCCTCCCGGTCGCCCGAGGCCCAGGCCGCCTCGCGCCGCGCCAGCAGCGCCTCCAGCTGCCCGACGTCCTTCTCGGTGCGCCGTTCGGCGGCCAGCTTCGCCGCGCCCGACTCCAGCGTGGAACGCAGTTCGGCGATGTGCCGGGGGTCGGCCCCGGTGAAGCGGCGGTGCATCACCCCGGCCAGCTCACTGGTGGCGACCACATAGGTGCCCGAGCCCTGGCGGATGTCCAGCAGACCGTTGTGGGCGAGGGCGCGGACGGCCTCACGGACCGTGTTGCGGGCCACGCCGAGCTGCTCGACCAGTTCGGGCTCGGTCGGGATCCGGGCGCCGACCGGCCACTCGCCCGAGGTGATCTGGTTCCGCAGCGCGGCGATGACCTGCTCGGACAGCGCCGAACGGCGTTGCTGGCTCAGGGGCATGGCACACCTTCGCACGGAACCGGCGACGGAACGCAGCCGGGGGATGGACAACCATTCATCCCATGATTCTATGATGGGCCACATGGTGAGCGAGGAAACCCGGACGACGAGTCCCACGACCGTGCGCGGTTCGGCCCCGACGGCTGGGCCGTCCACGCCGGGCGGGCCGTCCCAGGCCGCTTCCACGCGCGCGTGGACTGCGCGTCTGGTCGTCGTCGGCATCGTGCTGACCGCGCTCAACCTCCGGCCCGCCATCACCAGCCTCGGCGCCCTCCTGGAGGAGGTCCGGGACGGCCTCGGCATGAGCGGCAGCCTCGCCGGGCTCCTCACCTCCGTACCGCCGCTCTGCTTCGCCGTCTTCGGCGTCACGGCGCCCCGGCTCGCCCGCCGCTTCGGCCCCGGCGCCGTGGTCTGCGCGGGCATGGCCGCGATCACGGCGGGACTGCTGATCCGGCCCTACGCGGGCAGCACACCCGCGTTCCTGGCCGCCAGCGCCCTCGCCCTGATGGGCATCGCGGTCAGCAACGTACTGATGCCCGTCATCGTCAAGCGCTGGTTCCCCGACCGCGTCGGCACCATGACCGGCCTGTACTCGATGGCCCTCGCCCTCGGCACCGCGTCCGCCGCGGCGGTCACCGTGCCGCTCACCGACGCCCTGGGCGGCGACTGGCGGTCCGGGCTCGCCGTCTGGGCCGCCCTGGCGGCCGCGGCCGTCCTGCCGTGGCTCCCGCTCGTCCGGGACCGCCGGAAGGCCGATCCCGGACGGGACGGCGCGTCCCGCCCCGCGCGCGAGGAGGCGCCCGCGCTGCGCATCACCCGCAGCCGTACCGCCTGGGCGCTCGCCGTCTTCTTCGGACTCCAGGCCACCGCCGCCTACATCACCATGGGCTGGATGGCGCAGATCTTCCGGGACGCGGGGGTGCCCGCGAGCACGGCCGGACTGCTGCTCGCCGTCACCATGGTCATGGGCGTGCCGCTCGCCTTCGTCATCCCGCGGGTCGCCTCCCGGCTGCCCCACCAGGGCCCGATCGCCCTCGCGCTCGGCGTCTGCGGCCTCGCCGGATACGCCGGTCTGTACTTCGCGCCGGCCGGTGGCGCCTGGCTCTGGGCCGTTCTGCTCGGCGTCTCCAACTGCGCGTTCCCGCTGGCCCTGACCATGGTCGGGATGCGTGCCAGGACCGGCGCGGGCGTGGCCCAGCTGTCGGCCTTCGCGCAGAGCGCCGGGTACCTGATCTCGATCCCGGGCCCGCTGCTGGTCGGCGTGCTCTACCAGCACAGCGGCGGCTGGGGGCTGCCGATCGCGCTCATGGCCGCGCTGATGATCCCGCAGATGGCGGTGGGCGTCCTGGCCGGGCGCAACCGGATCGTCGAGGACGAGGCGGCGCCGCGCGTGCCCGGACCCCGGACCGGCTGAGCCTGACCCCGGGGGTACGGGGGCGGGCCGCGGGTGCGACACTGGCCGCATGTCGCCAGTGCTCGACCCGAACCCCCGGAACGGCCAGAAGAAGATGCTCCTCGTCTTCGGCTCGTTCTTCGCCATCTTCGTGATCATCGGCATCATCGCGACGATCGCCTCGCCGTGAGCCTCGGCGGGCCCGCCGGCGGTGGCGCTGCGCGTGGTCCGGCTGCCTGTGGTGGGGCTGCCCGTGGTCCGGCTGCCCGTGGTGGGGCTGCCTGTGGTGGGGCTAGCACCCCCATCCCCTAGGGGGTGAGTGTCAGGGTCAACTGGGTGGATCACCGGATGGGTTGAGGGCCCGAGGTTCCGTACCTTCGAGTTGTGACCGCGAGACGCGGACCACGAGGCAGGACCCCGGCCCACTCGAAGACCCGCGGAGGCACCCATGTCGGCCCCTGTGCACACCTCGCCGCGCCCGGCACACCGGGGCGGCGCCGACATCCGGTTGCCGTGGTGGGCACTCGCCCTGCCCGTGCTCGCCTTCGTCGCCCTGCTGGTGCTGATACTCGACCCGGCCGAGGCGCACGCGGCGACCGCCGACCCCACGATCACCCGGCTCCTGGAGCACGCGCAGCACCTGATGGCACGCTGAGACAGGGTCCCGGCCACCGGTCAACTACCTGCGCCCCGTGGCCTGTTTCATGCGAAGCTGGGACCCATGAGCGACGCAGAACCCCGCAGGATTGTCGTCTTCCGGCATGCGAAAGCCGACTGGCCACCGGTGACCGACCACGAGCGGCCGCTCGCCGACCGGGGCCGCATGGACGCCGCCGTCGCCGGCCGCAGGCTCGCCGACACCGGCGTGGACTTCGACCTGGCCCTGTGCTCCACCGCGACCCGGACCCGCGAGACCTGGAAGCTGGCGGTCCACGAGTTCTCGCACCGGCCGAAAACAGTCTACGAGGAGCGGATCTACGAGGCCTCCCCGGGCGAACTGATCACCGTGCTCAACGAGACCCCGGACGACGTCCGCAGCGCCGTCCTCATCGGCCACAATCCCGGCGTCCAGGGCCTCGCCGACGTCCTGTCCGGCGCGGCCGAGCAGGACGCCCGTACCCGGATGAAGCGCCACGGCTTCCCGGCCGCCGCCTTCGCGGTGCTGACCTTCACCGGGTCCTGGAAGGGCCTGGAGCCCGGCGTGGCCACTCTGCTCGACTACTGGGCTCCGACGGAGGAGTGACCCCACCCGTGCGAAGGGGCCCGGTGCGTCACCGGGCCCCTTCCGCCGTGAAGCGGACTCAGTCCTCGTCGTGCATGTCGGCGGCCTCGACCTCTTCGCGGGTGACCCCGAGCAGATAGAGCACGGTGTCCAGGAACGGCACGTTCACCGCCGTGTGCGCGGCCTCCCGCACCACCGGCTTGGCGTTGAAGGCCACCCCGAGCCCCGCCGCGTTCAGCATGTCCAGATCGTTGGCACCGTCGCCGATCGCCACCGTCTGCGCGAGCGGAACGCCCGCCTCGGCGGCGAAGCGCCGCAGCAGCCGCGCCTTCCCCGCCCGGTCCACGATCTCACCGGCGACCCGGCCGGTCAGCTTCCCGTCCACGATCTCCAAGGTGTTGGCCTGGGCGAAGTCCAGCCCGAGCCGCTCCTTCAGATCGTCCGTGACCTGGGTGAACCCGCCGGAGACCACGCCGACTTGGTAGCCGAGCCGCTTCAGCGTCCGGATCAGGGTGCGCGCTCCAGGCGTCAGCCGCACCTCGCTGCGCACCTTCTCCACGACCGAGGCGTCCAGGCCCGCCAGCAGTTCCACCCGCGCGTGCAGCGACTGCTCGAAGTCCAGCTCGCCGCGCATCGCCGCCGCGGTCACCTCGGCGACCTTGTCCTCGCAGCCCGCGTGCGCGGCGAAGAGCTCGATCACCTCGTCCTGGATCAGCGTGGAGTCCACGTCCATCACGACCAGTCGCTGCGCCCGCCGGTGCAGTCCCGCCGCGACCACCGCGACATCCACGCCGAGCTTCGCGGCGTCCGTCACCAGCGCGGTGCGCAGCGGTTCCGTCTCCACGCCGGAGACCGCGAACTCGACGGCGGTCACCGGGTACTTGGCGAGCCGGAAGATACGGTCGATGTTGCCGCCGGCGTGCGTGATCTTCGCGGCGATGGCCGACGTCGCCTCCGCGGTGAGCGGATGCCCGAGCACGGTGACCAGGGAACGGCCGAGTCCGCGCGGGCGGTTGTCGCCGAGCCCGGAGATGATCTCGGCTTGCATCTTCATGGACTCCGCCCAGCTGTGGACGGTGGCCCGCAGATCCCCCTCCATGCCGCGCGGCGGCTCGGTCACGAGGGCGCACAGCACGATCCGGCCACGGGTGACGACCTGCTCGATGTCGACCACGTCTACGGAGTAGGCGGCGAGGGTGTCGAAGAGTCCGGCCGTGATGCCCGGCCTGTCCTTCCCGAAGATCTTGACGAGAAGAGTGGGGACGTCAGAGGTCTGCGAAGCGCTCATGATGGTTCCACCGTATCCGGCACGCAGTGCCTCCCGCCCCGGTGGTCCGCCTGACGGACACGGAACACTGGGTGTCGGCCCGGTGGCCCACGCCTTACATGACGATCACGTCTCACCCGTTTCCTGTGAACGCGGGCCCCGGGCATCGGGCTCGCGGCGGCGCCCCGAGCCCGTCAGCCACGTCCCTTGGGGCCCCTCGGCGGGGCGGGCGGCGGCGGTGGCGGGGGCGGCGGTGGCCCGTCGTCCGGCCCCTGCCGGGGCTCGCCGTCGGCACGGCCCCGGGGGGAGCGCCGGGGCGGCGGATCGATCGGGCGCAGCACGGTGGGCGCGCCGTACAGGTCGTCACCGCCCCCGGCCGAGTCATCGGACGGCGCGGCTGGGCCGTGCGGGGGGTCGGCGCCTTCCGGCCCCGCGCCCTCGGGTGCGCTGCGGTGCGGCGGGGGTTCCTGCGGCCCGGGGCGGTGCGGCCACGTGGCCTGTTGGCCGGGGTTTCCGGCGCCCTGCGCTCGGGAGCCCTGTGAGCCCTGTGAGCCTTGCGGGCCGGACTCCTGCTGCCCGGGGCCGTGCGGCCAGGCGTCCTGTTGTCCGGAGCTTCCGGCGTCCACGGGGCCGTACGTCTGCCCAGGGCCCACGGGTGTGTGCGGCCCAGGTGTGCCGGGGTCGCGCGGCCGGGGGGCCTCGGGGCGGTGCTGCCCCGGTCCCGGCGCTCCGCTTGCCGACGGCCCCCCGGCCCAGGGCGGCCGCGCGTCCTGCGGCCCCTCGTCAGGGCGCTCCCCGTCCCTGGGCGGCGTGCCGGACGGATTTCCCGCGCCTGGTGCGCGCCGGTCCCGTGCCCGCTCCCCGGGGGCCGCGCCCGGCCACGGGCCCTCAGCGTGCCGAGCCTGCCCGCTCCCCGCCGGCCGCCGGTCCTCCGGAGGCAACAGCTCGTCGGGCCGCCGTAGATACGGATTGGTGTCGGGGTTCGGCGCCCGGTACGGCGCTCCCGGGGTGTACGGCCCGCTTCCGGCCACGCCCTCGGCGGCCCCCGTACCTCCCGAGGCCCCCACCGCTCCGGCACCCCCTGACGTCCCGGAACCCCCCGGGGCGCCGACAGCCCCGGCACCGCCCGCGGTGCCTGCGGTCCCGGAGCCCCATGTCGCCTCCGTGCCGCCCGTGGCCCGGCCCGTACCCGAGCCGCCCGCACTCCCCGTACCGCCCGCGGCGCCTGCGGTCCCGGAGCCCCATGTCGCCTCTGAACTGCCCGAGGTCCCCGCCGTACCCGAGCCCCCCGCACCCCTCATACCTCCCGAGGCGCCCGCCGTCCCAGCACCCCGGTGAGCCTCCGTACCGCCCGCGGCCTCCGCCGTCCCAGCGCCCCAGGGAGCCCCCGAACCCCCCGCGGCCTGCGTCGTCCCCACGGTCCCGGCGCCCCCCGCACCACCCCGACCTCCCACGCCCCCCGGGCCGGCGGAGCCCCCCGCACCCGCGGACACCCCCGCACCCCCCGCCCCCAAGGCGCCCAAGTCACCCAAGGCACCCCGTGCCAAGGGCGCCGCCCTCTGACCGGCCGCGCCCGTCGTGCGGGCGAGCAGCGCGCCCGCGGCTCCCGCCGCCGCGCCCCACAGGGCACCGAGGAGCAGGGCGAGGCCCAGCCGGCCGCGCAGTTCGACACCCGCGTCGAACGCGTCCACGCCGAGGACCGCGAGGGACGCGTCCACGGACACCTCCGTCAGCCACGCCAGCAGCGGCAGCCCCAGACCGGTGACGATGCCGAGCCGCAGCGCGCAGCGGCCCGCGAAACCGGCGGTCCCGGTCTCCACCGGCGTCCGCACCGCGGTCAGCACCCCCGCCAGCAGCATCGCCACCGCCGCCGCGACGCCCAGCAGCCAGACCCGTCCGTCCAGCTCGGCGAGGCGTCCCAGCGTCACGGCCCGGTCGGAGTCGACCAGCAGATCGTCCAGCGGGTGGGGCAGGAACTGCGCGAGGGGGCCCGACGCCTCACCGTCCCAGGGCACGAACAGGCCGATCGGGAGGCCCAGCCACACCCCGTTCGGCGCGCCGAGCAGCGCGGCGCCCGCGATGCGCCCGGGGTTGTCGTCGCCGATCGCCGCGTACGCCGCCGCCGCGAACCCGGCGAGGACCGCCAGCAGCAGTACCGAGACCAGGGCGGACACGGCGGGCCGCACCACGCGGTGCAGGGCCGTCCAGCCGGCCGGCAGGGGAGTGCGCCGGGAGGCCAGCAGCGCGATCAGCAGAATCCCCGCGCACCAGCAGGCACCGCCGAGCAGGGTCGGCGCCGTGTCGACGGTGAAGCCCACCGCCGCCTCGGCGTCGACGAGGTCGCCGATCCGGTCGGGCAGCAGCCCGCCGATGTCCCCGACGTCCCCGAGCCCGGGGAGTTCGATCCCGCCGGCCCCGCCCCCGCCGGGCAGGTCGTCGAGTCCGAGGGCACCGCCGTCGAAGGTGATGACATCGTGACCCGCCCACGCCAGACCGCCCAGCATCGCGACGAACATCGCGACCACCGCGCCCGCGCGCGCCAGGAGTTCGGCCGGGGCGATCACAACTCCCGCCGTGCGCAGGGACCGCAGGAAGAACCAGCACAGCAGCAGCGCGCCGACCAGGCTCACGCCCAGTGGCGCGATGTCGATGGCGGTCGTGGCCTCCGCGCCGGTCAGACCGAATGCGGACACATCACCGGAAGGCGTCACGGAACCACCGGCCCCGAGCGCCACGACAGCCGCGGTCATGGGCCCCAGGGAGCCCGCCGCGTCCGCCTCCAGCAGGTGCAGGCCCAGCGCGGCGGTGCCCACCATCCCGATCAACGCCCAGCTCACCGCGGCCACCGCGGACAGCAGGACGTCCACCCACGGCACCCTGACGTTCCCGGCGTTCCTGGCCAAGCTCATGGCAGACCCCCCGATCCGCAGGCGGCGAACTCGCCGCGCATGTCCCCCCTCGCGTGGATTACCACTCTCCGGGCCGGTTTCAACCCCGTCAACGGAACCGGCCGATGCGTCCGCGCACGGATTTCACAAGGCCCGACTTTCGGTCAGGGGGCCGAGCCTGAAATAGTTCCCGACGATGTTCGACATCCCTAGACTCCCTGCGATGGGGGTAACTCGGGGGACTACTCAGTGGGGCTGGAGTGCCGGAACTCGTACTGGAATTGAACGGACAAACCTGGACGCTCGATCCGTCCAGGACATACACCCTCGGCCGCGATCCGCAGGGTGACATCGTGCTGGACGACGCCAGGGTCTCCTGGCGGCACGCCACGATCAGCTGGAACGGCCGGAGTTGGGGCATCGAGGACCACGGCTCCACCAACGGCACGTTCGTGCAGGGCCACCGGATCCATCACCTGGAGCTCGGCGCCGGCTCGGCGGTCCACCTGGGCAACGCGACGGACGGACCACGCCTGAGCATCTCGGGAGCGGGAGCGGGAGCGGGAGCGGGAGCGGGAGCCGGTGCCTCCGTCGCCCAGTCCCAGCAGCAGCCGCACGCCGCGCAGGGAGCACAGGGAGCCAACCCGGGCTGGGCCCAGCCCCCGCAGCAGCAGGCTCCGCAGGCCCCGCAGGCCGGCTGGCAGCAGCCGCACCAGGGCGCGCCGAACATCCCCCAGCAGCAGGGTCCCGGCGTCGGCGCGGGGGCGCCGCCGGTCTACGGCGACCGCAGCCCCACCACGTTCCACCAGTTCTCGCTGGGCCGTGTCATGCGGATCGGACGTGCCCTGGAGAACGACCTGGTCGTCTCCGACCTCCAGGTCTCCCGCAACCACGCGGAGTTCCACGCCACCCCCGACGGCCGCATGGAGATCCGCGACCTCGGCTCGCACAACGGCACGTACGTCAACGGTCAGCCGATCACCAAGGGCGGCGCGCAGGTCCTCGGCCCCACCGACATCGTGGGCGTGGGTCACTCCACGTTCCGGATCGTCGGCGACCGCCTGGAGGAGTTCGTCGACACCGGTGAGGTGTCCTTCTCGGCCCGCCATCTGACCGTCACCGTCGACGGCGGCAAGCAGATCCTCAAGGACGTCTCCTTCGGCGTCCCCGAGAAGTCGTTGATCGCGGTCATCGGTCCGTCCGGTTCCGGCAAGTCGACGCTGCTCAAGGCGCTCACCGGCTACCGCCCCGCCAACCAGGGCGATGTCCTCTACGACAACCGGAACCTCTACAAGCAGTTCGCCGAGCTGCGTCAGCGCATCGGTCTGGTCCCGCAGGACGACATCCTGCACAAGGAGCTGACCGTCAAGAAGGCCCTCAAGTACGCGGCCAAGCTCCGCTTCCCCGCCGACACCACGGCGCAGGAGCGCGAGGCCCGGATAGACGAGGTGCTGCGCGAGCTGAAGCTGGACATCCACAAGGAGAAGAAGGTCACCTCCCTCTCCGGTGGCCAGCGCAAGCGGGTCTCGGTCGCCCTGGAGCTGCTGACCAAGCCCTCGCTGATCTTCCTCGACGAGCCCACCTCGGGCCTCGACCCGGGCATGGACCGCGATGTGATGCAGTTGCTGCGCGGTCTCGCCGACGACGGCCGTACGGTCCTCGTCGTCACCCACTCGGTGGCCGAGCTGGCGATCTGCGACAAGCTCCTGGTGATGGCGCCGGGCGGCGCCGTGGCGTACTTCGGTCCGCCCGAGGAGGCGCTGAACTTCTTCGGCTACGACACCTGGGCCGACGTCTTCTCCGCCTTCGAGAACTACCGCGACTACGACTGGGCGGGCCGCTGGAAGGGCTCGCAGCACTACCAGATGTACGCCGCGGACATCGACGCCATCGCGCCGCAGTCCGTACAGATGCCGCCGATGCAGGCGATGAGGCCGCCCAAGCCGCAGGGCTGGATGTCCCAGTTCGGCACGCTGGTGCGCCGCTACATCTCGGTCATCGGCTCGGACAAGGGCTTCCTGGCCCTGTCGATCATCCTGCCGCTGGTCCTCGGTTCGGTGAGCCTGCTCATCGACTCCGGCAAGGACCTGCTGGTCAACACGGAGATCAACCCGAACACCGGTAAGCCGGTCGCCAACGGCACGGCCCTGACGGTCCTGCTGATCCTCGCGGTGGGCGCCTGCTTCGCCGGCGCAGCCAACTCGGTCCGCGAGCTGATCAAGGAACGGGTGATCTACGAGCGGGAGCGCGCGACCGGCCTGTCCCGTTCCGCGTACCTGATGTCCAAGGTGTTCGTGCTCGGTCTGATCACGGTGCTTCAGGGCCTGATGGTCGGCGTGATCGGCTTCTCCAGCCGGACCATCCCGGACGAGGGCCTGATCCTGGGCAGCCAGATCATGCTGGAACTGTGCATCCCGATCATGGCGCTGGGCTTCACCGCCATGATGTTCGGCCTGATCATCTCGGCTCTGGTGAAGACCGCCGAGAAGACCATGCCCCTGCTGGTCATGTTCGCGATCGTGCAGGTGGTCTTCACCGGCTGTCTGTTCCCGCTGGCCAACTCGGTCGGCGTCAACGAGCTGTCGTACCTGATGCCGTCGCGCTGGGCGGTCGCCGCCGCGGGTGCCACGCTCGACTTCAACAACATCAGCCCGCCCGCCAAGGGCGACAGCAACGACCCGTTGTGGGAGAACACGGTCGGCGCCTGGGGCATGGACATGGCCGCCCTGATCGTGCTCGGCGTGATCTGCGGCATCCTCGTGGCGCGCTTCCTGCGCCGCCACGAGCCCGAGGTCATGCGCAAGTAGCAGCTCCGTGGCAACCCCGAAGGGCGGCACCCGTCAGGAGGTGCCGCCCTTCGGCGTTCCGTACAGAGGTCCGCGCCGACCTCAGTACGCGCTGTTGACGTTGTCGATCGAGCCGTACCGGTCGGCCGCGTAGTTGGCGGCGGCGGTCAGGTTGGCGACCGGGTCGTACTGGCTGTGGGCGGTGCCGGGCACGTGGTACGCGTCGAAGGTGGGCTTGATGACCTGGAGCAGACCGATCGAGGGCACACCGTTCTGGGCGTTGATGTCCCAGTTGTTGATCGCGTTCGGGTTGCCCGAGGACTCGCGCATGATGTTCTTGTACAGCCCGTGGTAGGTGCCCGGGATGTTGTGCTTGTCCATGATGGCGAGGGCGTTCTTGATCCAGCCGTCCAGGTTGTTGGCGTAGGTCTTGGTGACCGGCTTGACCTGGGTGCGGGCGGCGGACCGGCTCGCGGCCTCCTTGGCCTTGCGTGCCTGCTCGGCCTTCTTCTTCGCGGCAGCGGCGGCCGCGGCCTTCTTCTTGGCGGCCGCCTGCTCGGCCGCCTTCTTCTTCGCCGCGGCCTCGGCGGCCGCCTTCTTCTTCGCGGCGATGGCCTCGGCCTTGAGGCTGGCGCTCGCGAGCTGGTCGGTGACGCCGGCCTTCACGTCCTTGATCTTCTCGGACTTGAAGGCCACCGGGGCGGCGGCCGGCTCGGCAGTGGTGGTCGACTGCGCGTTGCCCGGAACCGCCGAGAACGCGAGGGCGGCCGCGCCGAGCGTGGCGACGCCGGCGACCGCGATCTTGTGCTGCCTGGTCAGGGTGCGACGACGACCAGGGCTGAGGAAGTTCTTCGGCATGGCAGTGGGACCTCTTCGAATAGCGCGGAGGTCGCTCGCTGTCCGCTGAGGACACGGGTGCTTCCGGCACAAACGCCGCGAGCGGAACTCGCGGCGCTGAGCGACGGCAGCCATTGTTAGCGGCCGCAAAATTGCCAGGCAAAGGTGTGACGTACGATCCCCGGTAGTGGAACAGGGATGGGCAAATCGGGACAGAGTGGAACGTCTTTCCCGTTCACGGGGGTGGCTTTATCTCCTATGCCCCCTCGTACGTGACCTGGGCCCTATGCGCGGCCTCACATCGGCACCGCCATCGACTCACTCGCAGTTGCTGGAGCAATGCTCTCCGTGAGGCGTCTCCGCCGGGAGGAGGAGATGCACGTCCCCGAACTCGTGCCACAGGTAGCGCCCGTGCAGCGCCGCCTCGTACCCACGGTCGACCGCCGCCCCGCCCGCGACCGCCTCCAGCATCAGCAGGTGGGAGGCCGCGGGCTCGTGCAACCCGGTCAGCAGCCCCTCCACCACCCGCACCCCCCGCTCCGGTGTCACCACGAGGTCCGTCCACCCCGTACGCGCGCGGACGACCCCGTCCGCCCCGGCCGCCGACTCCACCGCCCGCACGGCCGTCGTACCCACCGCGATCACCCGCCCGCCACCGGCCCGCGCCGCGTTGACCAGCCGCGCGGAGGCCGCCGGCACCGAGAACCGCTCCGGGTACGGCGGCTCGTGCGCCTCGGCCGACGCCACCCCGGTGTCCAGCCGCACCGGCGCGAACTGCACGCCCCGGCTCACCAGCTCCGCCACCGTCGCCGCCGTGAAGGGGCGCGCCGCACTCGGCATCTCCGCGCTCCCCGACCCGTCGGCCGAGGGCAGCGCGAACACCGTCTGGTACGCGGACAGCGGCTGGTCCCGCTCCGTGTACGCGTAACGGATGGGCCGCCCGTGCCTCCGCAGCATCCCCGGCACCCCGGGACCGGACGCCCGCGCCCACCACAGCCGCGCCCCGCCCGCGTCCAGCGGCTCCTCCAGCTCCAGCCGCACCCCGCCGGGCAGCCTCACCCCCGTTCCCGCGGGCCCGCCCGCACGCGCGCGTGTGGTGCCCCGCCCGTCCGGGTCCCGCAGCTCGACCGCCCACCGCCCGTCGTCGCCGCGGGTGGAGAAGTGCACCACCACGCGCGCGTCCCCGCTCTCCCCGTCCACGGCGGCGGCCAGCGTCGGCGACGTGTTCACCACCAGCAGGTCACCGGCCCGCAGCAGCCCCGGCAGCTCCCGGAACGCGTGATGCGTCACCCGCGTCCCCCGCGACACCAGCAGCCGTACGGAGTCCCGGCCGCGACCGGGCCCGCGCCGCTCCGCCGGCACCCGGGCCGACAGCTCCTCCGGCACCCGCACCGGTGTCAGCGTCATCGCTCGGACCCCAGCAGAGCGGGCGCCCCGTACCGCCCGCTCACGGGCCGCTCGTCCAGCAGCCGCAGGAAGGCCGGCACCACGCTCGCCGGCTCCGGGCGCGGCGTGCGGTCCCCGGGCACCGCCGCCGCGTACAGGTCGGTGCCCATGTCCCCGGGATCCACCGCCCACACCCGCAGCCCGGGTTCCTCCACGGCCAGCACCGCCGCCAACTGGTCCAGGGCCGCCTTCGAGGCCCCGTACCCGCCCCAGGTCCCGTACGCCTCCGCAGCGGCGTCCGAACTGACGGTGACCACGGCGCCCGCCGCTGCCGCCCGCAGCAGTGGCAGAGCCTCCTGCACCAGGCCCAGCGCGGCCACCGCGTTCACCTCCAGCGCACGCCGCAGCCCCTCCAGGGGCAGCTTTTCCAGCGGTACGAGCGGTTCGGCGCCCAGCGCGCTCGCGTTGTGCACCAGCAGATCGACGCCGCCCAGCCGCCAGGCCGCCGCCACCAGCGCCGCCCGGTGCCCGGCGTCCGTGACATCGCCCGGCAGCGCCGCCACGCGCGTGCCGTGCGCCAGGACGGCCGCCGCGGCCGTCCTCAGCGCCTCCTCCGTCCTGGCGTCCAGCACCAGGTCCCAGCCCCGCCCGGCCAGCGCCTCGGCCAGGGCCCGGCCCAGCCCCTTCGAAGCTCCCGTGATGATCGCCACCGGCATGATCGCTTCTCCTCGCTCCCCGTGTGTGATGGGACCTCACGCTAGGAACGGCGCCCCCGGACCACCTCCGTCGCGGGTCGCGGATCACCGGGTCCCTTGGACCGGGTCCCTTCGGCCGGGGGCCCGCGGCGGAGGACCACGGACCTAGGTCCACGGGACCGGACCGGGGCGGTCACAGGGCCGATCCGCGCTGTCCCACCCCGCCGGTACGGTGAGGTCATGAATCAAGGTCCGGGGTCCGGCCTGGCCGCGGTGAGTTCCGCGCTGCTGGCCATGAGCAGGCATCTGGAGGTGCGCGACGTCCTCAAGACGATCGTCGCCTCGGCCCGCGAACTGCTCGACGCCGAGTACGCCGCGCTCGGCGTCCCGGACGACCACGGCGGCTTCGCCCAGTTCGTGGTCGACGGGATCAGCGACGAGCAGTGGAAGGCCATCGGCCCCCTCCCGCGGCAGCACGGCATCCTCGCCGCGATGCTGCACCAGGCCAGGGCCGAGCGGCTCGCCGACGTCCGCGAGGACCCCCGCTTCGAGGGCTGGCCCGCCGCCCACCCGGACATGTCCGACTTCCTGGGCCTGCCCATCCGGGACGGCGACGAGATCATCGGCGCGCTGTTCCTGGCGAACAAGCTGCGCCCGGAGGGACACGGCGGCGACGCCGGGACCGGCGGCTGCGGCTTCACCCAGCAGGACGAGGACCTCCTCGGGATCCTCGCCCAGCACGCGGCCATCGCCCTCACCAACGCCCGCCTCTACGAACGCAGCCGGGAACTGACCATCGCCGAGGAGCGCTCCCGCCTGGCGCACGAACTGCACGACGCGGTCAGCCAGAAACTGTTCTCCCTGCGGCTGACCGCGCAGGCCGCCGCCACCCTCGTCGACCGGGACCCCGCCCGCGCCAAGGGCGAACTCCAGCAGGTGGCCGCGCTCGCCGCGGAGGCCGCCGACGAACTGCGCGCCGCCGTCGTGGAACTGCGCCCGGCGGCCCTCGACGAGGACGGCCTCGTCGCCACCCTGCGCACCCACGTCCAGGTCCTCGACCGCGCCCACACCGCGCGCGTGAGCTTCGACGGCCGCGGCGTGCGGGCCCTGCCCGCGGCCCAGGAGGAAGCCCTGCTGCGGGTCGCCCAGGAGGCCCTGCACAACGCCCTGCGCCACTCCGGCGCGGAGGCCGTCGAGGTGTCCCTGCACCGCCGCGGCCCCGGAGCCGTGCTGCGGGTCACGGACAACGGCACCGGCTTCGACCCGAGGACCGTACGCCGGGCCGGACGCCATCTCGGCCTGGTCTCCATGCGGGACCGGGCGAGCGGGGCCGGCGGCACACTGACCGTGGAATCGGCGCCCGGCAAGGGCACCACGATCGAGATGGAGGTCCCCGGTGGCTGAACCGATCAAGGTGCTGCTCGTCGACGACCATCAGGTGGTCCGCCGGGGCCTGCGCACCTTCCTCGAAGTGCAGGACGACATCGAGGTGGTGGGCGAGGCGGGGGACGGCGCCGAGGGAGTCGCCCGCGCGGAGGAACTGCGCCCCGACGTCGTCCTGATGGACGTCAAGATGCCGGGCATGGACGGCGTGGCGGCGCTGCGCAAACTCCGCGAGCTGGACAACCCCGCGCGCGTGCTGATCGTCACCAGCTTCACCGAACAGCGCACGGTGGTCCCGGCCCTGCGCGCGGGCGCGGCGGGCTACGTCTACAAGGACATCGACCCCGACGCGCTGGCCGGCGCCATCCGCTCCGTCCACGCCGGGCACGTCCTGCTCCAGCCGGAGGTGGCCGGCGCGCTCCTCTCCCAGGAGGACACCGGCCCCGGGCAGGGCAGGGCCGGCTCGCTGACCGAACGGGAGCGCGAGGTGCTCGGCCTGATAGCGGACGGACGTTCCAACCGGGAGATCGCCCGTGCGCTGGTCCTCTCCGAGAAGACCGTGAAGACCCACGTCTCGAACATCCTGATGAAGCTCGACCTGGCGGACCGCACCCAGGCGGCGCTGTGGGCGGTGCGCCACGGAGTCGCCGGCTGAGCCGCCGGCCGCACCGCCGCGCGGAAGGTTCCACTCCGGTCTGAGATTCATACCGTCGTGGGAATGTCCCCCGTACGGCGCATCCTTCCCGGATCCCCGCCGTTCTCCTTGCGTGCCGCGGCGACTGCCGCGGTGATCGCTAGGGAGGGCTCAGCAGTGAAGAACCTGAAGAAGGCAGCGGCCGTGACGATGGTGGCGGGCGGCCTGATCGCCGCCGGGGCCGGTATGGCCTCCGCCACCGAGAGCGGTTCGCACGCCGACGGAAAGGCGGTGGGCTCCCCGGGCGTCGTCTCGGGCAACCTCGTCCAGGCCCCGATCCACATCCCGGTCAACGCCGTCGGCAACAGCGTGAACGTCATCGGCGTCCTGAACCCCGCCTTCGGCAACCTGGGCCTCAACCACTGACCCAGGCACACCGACCGCCGGCCCCCCCCACCCCCACCCCGGGGGGCCGGTGAGCAGTTCCGGACGAGGCGTCCGCAGGCGGTGCCCGCAGCGCGGGCACCGCCTCCTCCGCTACCGCACGCCCCGCTCCCGCTCCTCCACATAAGCGTTGTACGCGGCCACCTGCGCCCGCCTGGCCGTCCGCTCCACCGGCCGCAGCGCTGCCGCGCGGGCCGCCATCTCACCGGACGTCACCGCCGCCCCGTGCCCGTTCTCCGAGGCCAGCGACACCAGCGTCCCCACCCGCTGGGCCAGCTCCAGCACCCGCACCGCCCGAGGCGGATAGCCGGGCGCCAGCACCTCACGCCCCCGCTCGGCCCGCGCCCGGTACGCGTCGATCGCCGCCTCCGCCACCGGCCCCGACCCGGCCACGTCCAGCCGGGACAGCACCTCGGTCGCCTCCCGCAGCGCCTCGGCCAGCTCCCGCTCCGCCTCACCCAGCGAGGGCACATCGGCCGGCGGCGCCTCCCGCACCGGCAGCACCCGCCAGACCACCTCGACATGCAGATCCCCTTCGGGCCCCGCCGAGTGGATCTCGGGCACCAGCCCGAACGCGGCACCGTGACAGATCACTGCCTCCTCGGCCTCCAGGGCCCGCGCGTTGAACTCCGGCGGTCCGCTCAGCCCCAGCGGATGCCCCGGCGCGGGCAGCGCGACCCGCAGCCCGGCCACCCCGAGCGCCCGCAGCCGCCCGAGGGCCAGCGTCAGACCGACGGGCCCGGACTCGCCCGGCAGTCCTTCCACCCGGTGCACCGCGTCGTCACCGACGATCGCGAGCGCACTGTCATCCGGTGAGACAAATCCGGCCAACAGGGCATTTCCCCAAGCGGCAAGGCGTCCTGAACGCGGTTCCGAAAGCATGCCTCCACCCTAAGGACCGGACCGATGGAATGAAGCGGCCGACCGGTGGCGTAGATTTCCTAGAGGGCTGCGCACGCAGGCGCACGCGACCACCGAGACGCCGAGACCGGTCACACTGCAAGGGGAGACAACGCGCTCATGAGCGATGTTCTGGAGCTTCAGGACGTATCCGTGGTCCGTGAGGGCCGGGCTCTGGTGGACCAGGTCTCCTGGTCGGTGAAGGAGGGGGAGCGCTGGGTGATCCTCGGCCCCAACGGCGCCGGCAAGACCACCCTGCTCAACGTCGCCTCCAGCTACGTCTTCCCCAGCAAGGGCACCGCCACCATCCTCGGCGACACCCTCGGCAAGGTCGACGTCTTCGACCTGCGCCCCCGCATCGGCGTCGCCGGCATCGCCATGGCCGACAAGCTCCCCAAGGGCCAGACCGTCCTCCAGACCGTCCTCACCGCCGCCTACGGCATGACCGCCTCCTGGCACGAGGACTACGACGAGGTCGACGAGCAGCGCGCCCGCGCCTTCCTCGACCGCCTCGGCATGAGCGACTACCTGGAGCGGAAGTTCGGCACCCTCTCCGAGGGCGAGCGCAAGCGCACCCTCATCGCCCGCGCCCTGATGACCGACCCCGAACTGCTCCTGCTCGACGAGCCCGCCGCCGGCCTCGACCTCGGAGGACGCGAGGACCTCGTCCGCCGCCTCGGCCGCCTCGCCCGCGACCCGATCGCCCCTTCCATGATCATGGTCACCCACCATGTCGAGGAGATCGCCCCCGGCTTCACCCACGTCCTGATGATCCGCCAGGGCAAGGTCCTCGCCGCCGGCCCGCTGGAGCTCGAACTCACCTCCCGCAACCTCTCCATGTGCTTCGGCCTCCCGCTCGTCGTCGAGCAGGTCGGCGACCGCTGGACCGCCCAGGGCCTCCCGCTCTCCTGAACCACCCCCACCCCGGACCAACTGCCTACCCCGGACCAACTGCCCACCCCGGCACGGGCCATCACGTCACGCGAACCGATCTGCGCCCTGTCCGCGGCAGCCTGCGCGGACCTACCATGACCATGTGAACGACATCGACGCATGGGTGTGGTGGCTCATCGGCGCGGCCGCGCTCGGAATCCCGCTCGTCATGACCGCGATGCCCGAACTCGGCATGCTCGCCGTCGGCGCCCTGACGGCCGCCGGCGTGGCCGGACTCGGAGGCGGCATCGTCCTCCAGGTTCTCGTGTTCGCCGCCGTCTCCGCCGCGCTGACGCTGACCGTACGGCCGCTCGCCGCCCGGCACCGCTCCCAGCGCCCCCAACTCGTCACCGGGGTGGAGGCGTTGAAGGGCAAGCAGGCGATCGTACTGGAACGGGTCGACGGCTCGGGCGGCCGCATCAAGCTCGCCGGAGAAGTCTGGTCGGCCCGCGCGCTCGACGGCGGCCAGAGCTACGAAGTCGGCCAGGAGGTGGACGTCGTGGAGATCGAGGGAGCCACCGCGATCGTCATGTGACCTCGCACGACGTAACTACCGGAACGCCCCACGGTGCACACGACGGTCTGTCAGACTCGACCGGCAAGATCTTCAACAAGCATAAGATCTGCACCAGTTAGGATCCGCAGGATCCAGGACAGTGCCGAAGCGGAGAAGGGTACGGGGAGCCGAGGATGGAACCGGTCATCATCGTCTTGATCATTCTGGTGGTGTTGGTCTTCATCGCCCTGATCAAGACGATCCAAGTCATCCCACAGGCGAGCGCCGCCATCGTCGAGCGCTTCGGACGGTACACACGGACGCTCAACGCGGGCCTCAACATCGTCGTCCCGTTCATCGACACCATCCGCAACCGCATCGACCTGCGCGAACAGGTCGTGCCCTTCCCGCCGCAGCCGGTGATCACCCAGGACAACCTGGTCGTGAACATCGACACCGTCATCTACTACCAGGTCACCGACGCCCGCGCCGCCACCTACGAGGTCGCCAGCTACATCCAGGCGATCGAGCAGCTCACCGTCACCACCCTGCGCAACATCATCGGTGGGATGGACCTGGAGCGGACCCTCACCTCCCGCGAGGAGATCAACGCGGCCCTGCGCGGCGTCCTCGACGAGGCCACCGGCAAGTGGGGCATCCGCGTCAACCGCGTCGAACTCAAGGCGATCGAACCGCCCACCTCCATCCAGGACTCGATGGAGAAGCAGATGCGCGCCGACCGTGACAAGCGCGCCGCGATCCTCACCGCCGAGGGCACCCGGCAGGCCGCCATCCTCACCGCGGAGGGCGAGAAGCAGTCCCAGATCCTGCGCGCCGAGGGTGAGGCCAAGGCCGCGGCCCTGCGCGCCGAGGGCGAGGCCCAGGCCGTCCGCACGGTCTTCGAGGCGATCCACGCGGGCGACCCCGACCAGAAGCTCCTCAGCTACCAGTACCTCCAGATGCTCCCGAAGATCGCCGAGGGCGACGCGAACAAGCTCTGGATCGTCCCCAGCGAGATCGGCGACGCCCTGAAGGGCCTCTCCGGCGCCATGGGCAACTTCGGCCCCCTGGGCGGCGGTTCGGGCGGCAACTCCGGCGGCAACGGCACCGAACGCCGCGAGAAGCCCTCCATAGACTGAGCCGCGCGCGGCGGGTACGACAACGGGGTCCGCCTTCCAGGAAGGCGGACCCCGTTGTCGTACCCGCTACGCCGCGTCCCGCGCCAGCCAGTCCGGCAGCGCCGACAGGTCCTCCGCCCCCAGGGACAGCAGCATCGCGTCGGCCGGCGTGGGCTCGAACGGCTCCTTCAGCAACGGCATCCCCGCCTCCTCCGGAGTCCGGTTCGCCTTGCGGTGATTGTCCTCCGCGCACGAGGCCACCGTGTTCATCCAGGTGTCCTGCCCGCCCTGCGAACGGGGCAGCACATGGTCCACGGTCGTCGCCCGCCGCCCGCAGTACGCGCACCGGTGGCGGTCCCTGACCAGCACACCCCGCCTCGACCACGGCGCTCGTCTTCGGAACGGCACCCGGACGTACCTGCACAACCGGATCACCCGGGGCGCCGGTATGTCGACCGCGACTCCGCGCATGCGCAGTTCGGGGTGGGACTGCTCGACGACGGCCTTGTCCTGGAGCACCAGAACGACGGCTCGGTTCAATGTCACCGTCGACAGCGGCTCGAAGCTCGCGTTCAGTACCAGCGTGTCCCGCATGACCAGCCCACCTCCTCTGTGCAGCGGCCCACCCCGTGGCGGGCTGGGATCAACTCTGGCCGGGCACGCCGAGATGGACAACGAAATAAAAAATGCCCGCCTCTGATCACTTCCATGACCAGAGGCGGGCAAACGTTCAATGAACGTCAGTCTTCGGCGGGCACTTCGTACTCACCGACGAGCTGGGCGCGCGCCAGCGTGTGGAACCGCAGATTGAAACCGACGACCGCGGGCGACGCGTCGGAGTCCGGACCGAGCTTCGCCTGATCCACGGCGTACACCGTGAACACATAGCGGTGCGGGCCGTCACCGGGCGGCGGCGCCGCACCGCCGAAGTCCTTCGACCCGTAGTCGTTGCGCGCCTGGACCGCGCCGGCCGGCAGCCCCTCGAAGGCGCCGCTGCCCGCGCCCACGGGCAGCTCCGTCACCGAGACCGGAATGTCGAACAGGACCCAGTGCCAGAACCCGCTGCCCGTGGGGGCGTCCGGGTCGTAGCAGGTCACGGCGAAACTCTCGGTCTCGGGCGGGAAGCCCTCCCACCGCAGCTGCGGCGAGGTGTTGCCGGCCGCGTGGACCTGAGCGTCCTTGAGGGTCGCGCCCTCCG
This sequence comes from Streptomyces sp. NPDC048002, assembly GCF_040653275.1. Lineage (NCBI taxonomy): Bacteria > Bacillati > Actinomycetota > Actinomycetes > Kitasatosporales > Streptomycetaceae > Streptomyces > Streptomyces sp. NPDC048002. The sequence continues at coordinate 170,584 of NZ_JBEZNL010000014.1, forward strand.
AGACGTCCTCACTCGTGACCGTGAACGACGGCACGGGCGGATGGAAGTCGTGGGGGAGCGGCCGCCTCTTGAGCTCGGTCACCTCGGTACCTCCTGATCGGGATCGTTCAGTGGCTTCCGAGCCTAGAACCAGTTGCGCTTGCTGCCGACCTCGGACAGCCACTGGTTGAGGTACGCCGCCCAGTCGGTGCCCTGGAAGTCGTTCAGACCCACCTGGAAGGAGCGGAAGGTGTCACTGCCCTCGCTGAACAGACCCGGCTTCTTGTCCATCTCCAGCACGACGTCCATCGTGTTCTGGTCCGCGACGAAGCTCAGCTCGACCTGGTTGATCCCGCGGTACTGCTGAGGCGGGAAGAACTCGATCTCCTGGTAGAAGGGCAGCTTCTGCCGCGTACCGCGGATGTGGCCGCGCTCCATGTCCGCGTTCTTGAAGCGGAAGCCCAGCTGGATGAACGCGTCCAGGATCGCCTTCTGCGCGGGCAGCGGGTGCACGTTGATCGGGTCCAGGTCGCCGGAGTCCACGGCACGCGCGATCTCCAGCTCGGTGGTCACACCGATGTGCATGCCCCGCAGGGTCTGACCGTCGATCGTGGTGATCGGCGTCTCCCACGGGATCTCCAGCCCGAACGGCACCGCGTGCACGGCGTTGGCCTGGAGCTCGAAGGCCCCGCCCAGCCGCACCTTGGTGAACTCGATGTCCTGCTTGTACTCCTCCTCGCCGCTCTCCACCTCGACCCTGGCCTGGAGCCCGACCGAGAGCGCCTCGATCTGCTGGTTGACGGAACCGCCCTGGATCCGTACCTCGCCCTGGACGACACCACCCGGAACCACGTTGACCTCGGTCAGCACGGTCTCCACGGAAGCGCCACCGGCACCCAGACTCGCGAGCAGCTTCTTGAACCCCATGACTCTCCCTCTACGACTGCGTCTCTGATCTCTACAAACGCGATCCGGCCGTGGCCGGTTCCGCGTCCTCACCCTGACAAGGAGGGAGGCCGCTGACCACCCCCGTGACCGCCACCCGTCTCCACTACCCTCGGACGGCATGATCGCGACCCCCGACCGTACGCCGCTCGCGAGGAGTTCCTTCGACCGGCCCGTCCCGGAGGTCGCCCCGGACCTGCTCGGCCGCCTCCTGGTGCGCTCCACTCCGGACGGCCCGATCACCGGGAGTGATGTTCGGTCCGCCCGGACACGTGTACGTCTACTTCACCTACGGCATGTCAAGGCAGTCAGCATGAACGTCGATCTCCTCGCCCACCCTGCCGAGGAAGTCGCCCCGAAGCTGCTCGGGAGTGTACTTACCTGCAAGACCCCGGAGGGATCCGTGAGCATCGCCATCACGGAGACCGAGGCGTACTCCGGCGCGGCGGACCCGGCCTCCCACGCCTACCGGGGCCGGACACCCCGTAACACGGTGATGTTCGGACCCGCGGGACACCTGTACGTCTACCGGTCCCATGGCCTCCACTGGTGCGCCAACGTCGTCACCGGGACGGACGGCATCGCCTCGGCCGTCCTCATCCGGGCAGGCAGGGTCATCGAGGGGGAGTGCCTCGCCCGCAAGCGGCGCGGGGAGAGGATCGAGAGCGCACGGCTCGCTCGAGGCCCGGGAAACTTCTGCCAGGCACTCGGCATCACGGCGGAACATAGCGGCGCGGACCTCCTGACAGGTACCGCGGTCGTGCTGTCCGAGGGCGAGCCGGTACCTGCCGCACTCATCCAGGCCGGCCCCCGGGTAGGCGTGAGCAAGGCCCATGACTGGCAACACCGGTTCTACGTAGCCGGTGATCCAACGGTCTCGGCGTACCGCCTGAGCCCGCGAGCCAAACCTTCTACCGGAGCCTGAGCCACTGTGCGCCTCGCTTGTGCGCCTCGCTGACGGCCCGCCGGCACCTCGGCGCGGTGGGGGGCCAGGCGATGCGTGACCGTCCGCGAGCGCAGCGCGTGGCGCACCCCTGGCTGGTTCGTTGCCACTGGTTCCGCGTACGGTCTGCGCATGGTTGATCAGCAGTGGAGCGGGGTCCGCCATGACTCCCAACTTCCCCTGCAGTCACGGTCTTCACGCTACGAGGGGAGGGACATGGGACATGTCGCAGCGCGCCGTGAGCCGGACCCCTGAGAGGCCGGCTCGCCTGCGCAAGTCCCGAAGCAGAGAGGCGAGTTCGGCGCCGGACTCAGACGGCCGGACGGGGTGGACAGGTCGAGCACTCCCTGTGCTTGTGCGGCGGCCAGCGTGACGCTGGTCGCCTCGGCCAGGTCCACCAGATCTTCAAGATCCCAGGGGGTGCGGTACATACGGTCGTAGTGGCGGGACACGATGGCGTCCGCCTTGCCGTCCTCCACGAGAGCCTTGACGCGCTCCCACTCCGAGCTCCGCTTGGTTCCCCGCTTCGTCGAAGCCGACGTGTCCTTCTCGACGATCGTGGCTACGACCGATCAGCCCTTCCGGTCGCACAGCGCCTGACTCAGCTCGACCTGTTGTGTCAGGTTCCCACCCTTGGATTCCTCGCCCCTCGGGGTGGGGCTGAGCCTGGCGTAGATGATCGCTCGCACTGCCTGTCTCCAGCTTGTCGTCGCTCTGCCGCATGAACCTGGTCTGCGGACCCGAGGGCACGGCGAGCGGGGCCCTCTTGCGCGCCGGCGAGATCGTCGAGGGCGCCGAGCTGGCCCGCAAACGTCGAATCTCGGCCCGTGATGACAAAGAACTGGCCAAAGGGCCGGCCCGCCTGGCGACCGCCCTCGGCGTGGGCCGAGCCCTCGACGGCATGGACGCCTGCGCCGGTGGGAGGTCGCCGCTGCGGATCCTGAACGGCAGCCCTTCGCCGTCCGCCCAGGTCCGGAACGGTCCGCGCACCGGAGTGTCCGGTGAGGGCGGCAAGGGAGACTTCACCCCTGGCGCTTCTGGATCTCTGACGACCCCACGGTGAGCCCCTACAGAGCCCGTACGCCGAGACGTCACTCAAGTTGACGCCCCCATGGCAGGCGCGTAACGTAGCCCGAGCCGCTGAACCGGGTACGGCAATCGCCAGCAGCCGGAGCGGCCAACCCACTACCTACGTCATCCCTTACCTGGGACGAATTCGGCGTGCCCGCATGCCTGAATTCGGTAGCCGCAGGACTCGATTATGAGTTACGCGGGGAATCGGCTAACGTAGTGAATGTCGAAAGGCCGCGAGGCCAAAAGGCAAAACCCGCCGACCGGGAATCGGAGCCGAAAGGATCTGATAGAGTCGGAAACGCAAGATCGAAGGGAAGCAGCCCGGAGGAAAGCCCGAGAGGGTGAGTACAAAGGAAGCGACCGTTCCTTGAGAACTCAACAGCGTGCCAAAAGTCAACGCCA